>NZ_JAHEBC010000181.1 GCF_024642405.1 Algoriphagus sp.
AGGCCCACAAAGAGAGGAGGTAGCTTTCATAAAAATGATTGGAATTTCTGGAACTGGCATTCCTGATTCTATAGCATGTTTCCTGTAATTAAGCCCAATACAAATGATTTTTGATGGACGTGCTACTGGGGATCCAATTCTTGAGTTTTCAGGTATTTTCGTAAGACTATCAATATTAGCTTCTAGCCATGCATCCAACCGATCCAGACCATTGCTTGCAAAAAAATCCTCATTCCAATCTTCATGGAAACCGGAACAGTCTAGGTAGTTTCCTTCTTTATCTATAATTCCAGGCTTCTCTTGACCAGCCTCTCCAAATCGTATCAGTTTCATTATCTAGTAGTTAGTGTCTAATTTATTAGTTGATTTTCTTGAGCTTGAGTAGGTATGTATATATAAAGAAGAGATTTTGATTTTGTCTTCAATCCTCATATATCTTACTTCTTACCTCATAAATCTTGCATCACATTTTCAATCCCAAAAATCCTCCATCAATCGGAATATTCGTTCCTGTCATAAAACTTCCAGCATCGGAGCTTACAAAGTATGCTAATTCAGCAATTTCATCTGGTGTAGCCATTCTTCCGATAGGTTGGGTCGCCGATAATTTTTCAAACATTTCCTTTTCTTTTCCAGGGTAATTTTTTGCTAGAAATCCATCTACAAAAGGGGTATGAACTCTTCCTGGAGAAAGGCAATTACAACGAATTCCATCCTGTACATAATCTCGGGCAATACTTAAGGTCATGGTGTAAGCAGCCCCTTTGGTCATACTATAGGCAAATCTGTCAGGGATGCCAATGGTTGCCGCAACAGAAGCCATATTTAAAATTGAACCACCCCCATCTTCCTTTAATTTCGGAAGGGCAGCTTTGGTACAATTAAACATGCCTTTAACATTCACTTGAAACAATTTATCAAAATCCTCTTCACTCGTATTTTCAAGATTGCCTACATGGGAAATTCCTGCATTATTAATAAGCACATCAATTTTACCAGGAATGCTGTTAATTGCTTTTGTTGCCTCAGAAGAAGATGCGATGTTACATTTAATGAAAGTTGCTTTTTGACCTTTATCTGAAAGTTCTTTGCTAATTTCTTCTCCGGCATCGTTTAGATCCAGGAAATAAACGCGAGAATTTTCAGCTGCAAATTTTTTCACCATGGCCAACCCAATTCCACTGGCTCCTCCTGTAATTACGATTGATTTATTTTTCATGATTTCGATTGAAAAATTAAGATAAGGCAGTCCTAAACTATTCGCAAAATAAATTCTGCCAATCTATAATTTTATTGTTTCACCAGTTTTGACAGACTCATCACAGGCAAAAGCAATCTTGAGACTGTTGAGCGCGTCATCTAAATGATCACTTAAATCGCAGTTTTCCAAAATAGATTTTAGGAAATAAACTTGCTCTCGATTACAAAGCTCTTGATGACCCGGTTCATCTTTCATATCAATCCATTCGTCAGCTTTGGTGAATTTATTTGCAGAATCAATTGCTGCATGATGAATTCGAATGGACTCAGTTTTGGTATGGCTATCGACATTATCAGATTTGCCGAAAGATCCTGCGTCTTTTGCAGTGATAGAAACTGAGCCTTGAGGGCCAAATACATCTTTGACGAAAAATGCGGTTTCACTTACCATTGGACCCCAGCCAGCTTCATACCATCCAACGCTTCCATCCTCGAATCTAATTTGAAGTTGTCCATAATTATAGTTGTCCTCGGCAATATCGTCAGTCAATCTGGCTCCAATGGCAGAAACAGAAATGGGTTTTGATCTTGTCATCTGACACATCACATCGATGTAATGTACCCCGCAGTCTACAATTGGGCTCAGACTTTTCATCAAATTGCGATGAACATCCCACATGTATCCCTGACTTTGTTGGTTTAGATTCATCCTCATAACCAAAGGTTTCCCCATTTTTCGGGATTCTTCAATGAATCTGATCCAGGACGGATGATGTCTCAAAATATATCCAACTACTACTTTTTTGTTTTTCTCTTTTGCTTTTGCAATGATCTTTTCACATCCCAAAATGGAATCAGCCAAAGGTTTTTCTATAAAAACGTGACATTCTGCATCTAATGCTTTTAGCGCGAAATCCTCATGGGTATCAGGATAAGTGCTGATGCAAACAGCATCCGGCTGAGATGCAATTAAAGCTTGGTCAAAATCATCGAAAAGAGGATAACTGGACTTTAGATTTTCATTAAGTCGAATCTTACTGTTTCCCCTTGCAACTAATCCACAGATTTCAAATTCATCCATCTGATGATAGGCAGTGGCGTGGGAAGCACCCATATTTCCACATCCTACAACCAAGATTCGTATTGGGTTTATTGATTTCATGGGAGGTGTTTTATTAAAACTTTACATCAAAAAAAGCTAATTAAATTATCCTTATTGCCTCTGTAGCTTTTCAAATTTTGAAGGAGAAAGATATTTGATTTTGACCTTCATGGTTACAGGTATTAATGGTTCGTCTTTGTCGTTTGTCTCAGCATCAGCAATTTTTTCTACCACATCCATTCCGGCTATAACTTGTCCAAAAACAGTGTAATCACCATCTAATCTATGGACACCCTCGGGATTTTGAATAATATAAAACTGGCATCTTGCACTGATCTTTTCTGGATTACCGTCCCTTCCGGCACCTACTGCCCCGTATTTATGAGTAAGCTCTGGTTTGATCTCCGGTGCTAATAAGTATTCCGGATCATTAAACCCTTCTTCTGTGTCAGGACAACCTCCTTGATTCACAA
Source organism: Algoriphagus sp. (assembly GCF_024642405.1). Lineage (GTDB taxonomy): Bacteria > Bacteroidota > Bacteroidia > Cytophagales > Cyclobacteriaceae > Algoriphagus. The sequence goes on from NZ_JAHEBC010000181.1 coordinate 2,776, forward strand.
AATTTGGAATGACCCTATTAAAAGTAAGTGTATCCCAATATCCTGCTGTGGCTAATTCAATAAAACTTTCTTTATGATTTGGTGTGCGTTCGTCCAGCGAAATAATGATTTTCCCATAAGGTGTTTTTATTTCACCAACCGGGACTTTTTGTTGATTTTGGGACAGTCCGAGGGTTATAGTCAAAAAGAATAGAAAAATAAATGAAAAGAGTGATCTGTTAGAGAGCATTGATCAGAAGGTGTTTATTTAACTTAAATATATGACCATTTGAAATTGAATGAAAATGATTTTATTCAGAATTTTTGGTGGGATAATAATTGAAAAACCAAATCAAAAACATCCCTCAAAAAGCGAGATAGATAGTTGAATTAACTGTATTTTTAATTCTTTTCTCAGGATTTTGAAAGTACCTATCTATTAAATCGATAAAAGGAAATGGAACTTTAAATATGAATCAGATCCCATTCAGCTAACCGAATCTATTTCTAAACTTTTTTTCTTATTGTTTACCGGATTGGCATACATAGCTAAGAAGTTATCCACCATCAGAGTGTTTTTGGTATCTACTTTCTCGTTTAGTCTTTTCACAAAACCATTTTTTTCTTCTGCGGTGTAGAAAGATTTGTACTCTTCTCCACCATAAAGCAGGTCGTGTGCAATGTAATTACTCGGCCAGAGCATATAACCTGACAAGATTTTCTGATCAATAACAGCTGCTAATTGGCTTAATTTTTCACTTTGATTAATTTCCATTTTTGAGATTTCGGAAATCTCTTTGTCCAAAATTCCATTTACCTGAATGTGAATTCTTTTTTTGGTTCCCATAATCCCTCTCAATAGGTTCAAAAAATCCTCATTTTCACTTTTGACATATTTCTCCTGACGGGATTTAGCAAGAAGCTCAGGCATTTTTAAAATATCCGTTGGATCGTATTCATATGATATAGAAATCGGAACTACTCTTATTTTTTCAAAAAATCCAAAAGGATTATTTCCATCTTCAGCGAGAGTTAGCATTTTTAAAACCCCACGGTGGGTTGCGTCATTTCCATCTTTAGTCCTGCCCTCTCTTTGGGCAGTCCAGACAGATCTGTTTTCATGAATCAAGGATTTTTTGATGTATTCCGATGCTAGTTGCGAGCTTTCTAACAAGGCTCTTCCTTGAAGCCCTCTTTTAATTGCGAAATTTCTGTTTAAACGAGATAAGGTGTGGAGGAATTTCTTTTTGATAAGGTTATCGCCTATAGCAGAGGTCGTTAATACCAATCCATTTTCATGCAAGCAGGAATTCAGCAAAGAAGTATCCAGAATAATATCTCGGTGATTGGAAATGAAAAGATAAGAGGTATTTGGTTTGAGAACCTCAAATCCTCCAATACTCAATCCATCTGAACTTTTTTCAAGAACTTTTCTAACACCAGGATAAATGAAATTAATTTGAAAATCTCTTAAAGAATGCGTGTGCAGCATTAAATCTTTCCAATGTTCTTTAGAATCATGAGGGAAAGTGAAATTCATCATTGCCTCCAGCATAGGATCATCCACTATTTCTCGAATAGCGGCATTCGCTTCTGCGTCATAAAAAGGCCTGATAGAATCAAAATTTGCCATAGTGGGATAAAGGGTTATCCTGCAAAAAGCAAAATTTAGGGCAATTTTTGAAGTTTCTCGTGTAAATGATTTTTTAAGAAAGGGCTAATTATTCCCATTTCAGGTGTTTAGAGATAAATAAAAGATGGTATGGTAAAGAATTCGTCCAATATTCCCAAGTGTGTGCACCAGGTCTTTCAGTATAATCATGTGGAGTTCCATTTTCCAAAAGTAATTGATGGATTTGCCTATTTGTATTGATTAAGAAATCATCCACACCAATGTCAAAAGTTAATGCGATTCCGTTGTTTTTCATATTATCGATAAGCCCAACTGCCGTATAAATAGAAAATGGAGAATCATACTGCAATTCACCCAGCATGGCTTTTTGTTGACCGTTTCTGATGTTTCTAAATTCATCAGGAACTTCCCACATTCTTGTATCTATGTTCATGACGCCGCTCATGCTTCCTGCGGCAATGAATAATTCAGGGTGCTTGGCACTCAGCATCATTGCACCATGGCCTCCCATCGATAAACCTGCAATAGCCCGGGACTCCCTTTTTGCTAGCGTATTGTATTTTCTATCTATTTCCGGGATCAGTTCCTTAATAAAATAGGTTTCATATCGAACAGAATCCATCAAAGGACTATCATAATAATAACTGGACGGTCCAACCCCAGGTGTGACAATAATCAGGTTGTGTTGTTCTGCCATTTTATTGACCAAACCCGGTTCGGTAACTTTTTTATGCCAATCATCAAAAGCTCCAAATCCCCCATGAAGTAAATAAAGAACAGGAAGTTTTGATGTAGATTCAGAATAGCTTGATGGAGTTGTTACAGCTGCTTTCAAGTTTTTCTTCATTACAGCACTATATACTTCAATGGTATCTACTTTCGCTTGAGCCCAAACAATAGATGGCAAAAGCATCAATAAAAAAAGAATATTTTTCATGAATTGATAGAGTTTCGGGTTGAATAAGATTCTAAAATAGGGATTATTAGAAAAAGATAGGATGAAAGGTCATGACATAAATCATTTTCTTCAGAATCGTAATTTAGTACCTTCACGATCATAAATATGAAAAATATCACTCTTCAAAATATCGCAAACTTGCTAATTGTTTTAGTTCTGGGAGCAATCTTGTTGAGGGAAGGCTCTTTTATTTTTGTACCGTTGGTTTGGGGCGTTTTTTTTGCGTTTGCATTAAATCCCTTGTCAAACTGGATTGAAGAAAAACGAATCCCTAGGGGACTTGCAATTATCTTAAGTATCCTTATTGTGAGCTTGATCACTTTTGGTGTTTTATATTTATTAATGGATCAAGTGATTGGATTGATTGGGGATATACCAGAAATAGGATCTGCTTTTAGTTCCAAATTGGATAATTATATAGCTGATATTCAGGCTTTAATTGGATTTGAGATTGATTCTAAAGAGTTGGTGAGCTTTGAAAGACTTCTTGATTTTTCCAGATTAAATCAAACAATTTTTGCTACTGGCAAGTCGATAGCTTTGGCAGGAATCATTCCTCTCTACATTTTTCTGTTGATGTATTACAAAGACTTTTTCGTGGAATTTTTGATTAAAAAATCCAGTGATTCAAATGAAAAAATAATTGATTGGGCGAAAGACTCCGGTAAGGTTATACAGTTTTATCTGGCCGGGATTTTAAAAGTCACCGTGATAGTAGCTATTCTGGCTGGTATATTTTTCTATTTCATTGGGGTAAAGTACTTTCTACTTTTTGCTGTTTTTATAGCTTTAATGAATTTGATCCCATATGTTGGAGTGTTCTTGAGTTCCTTATTTGTTATTTTATATGTGTTTTTAACTACAGACTTACTCATTTATCCAGTATTGACATTTCTGGTGTTATGGGGAATACAACTTTTGGAAAATAATCTAATTACACCGCTTGTAGTGGGTTCTCAGGTAAAAGTAAATGCTCTCGCGGTTGTCCTGTCAATATTAATTGGAGGTTGGGTTTGGGGGATTTCAGGAATGGTTTTGTTTATTCCTTTAGTCGGTGTCTTGAAAATCACTTTGGAAAGGAATGAAGCGTTAAATGCCTACGGATTCCTATTAGGTGACGAGATTACTATTTCTGAGAAGAATGAAAATTTTTGGAAACTTATTAAAAAGAATTTAAGAAATCCTAAATCTAAATGATTCAAATTTTTTCAAACAATATTTCTTTATTCAATCAAATTAGTGATTGATAATTAAGTTGTTATAACTTTATTATTCCTGTTTAAGGTAAAAATTTCCTTTTATTTTGAATTATACGGAACTATTTATTCCCGAGTATGATTGAACGTTCATTCACTTGCCAATGGAAAATCTTCAAAATAAAAGGAACTGTATATTGGAAAGCGCACTAGAGCTGATCAATGACTATGGTTTTCATGGTAGTCCCATCAGTAAGGTCGCTAAAAATGCAGGAGTTGCTGCTGGATCCATCTATACTTATTTTGAAAGCAAAGAAGAGTTGATTTTAGGGGTCTATGATTATGTTACAAAAAGTATAAAAAACTATGTTGCCGAGAAGGACGATATTACTTTAAGGTTTGAATCTCGGTTTTTTAATTATTGGAAAAATTACACAGAATTTTACGACCTTAACCCAGCGAAGCATGGATTTTATGATCAATTCCTAAATTCCCCCTTTTATTTAGAAAAGACCGATCAAATTCCAAATATCTGGCATGAATGGTCGAATAGCTTTTTTCAGTCAGGTATTGATGAAGGAGCGATAAAAAACATAAACCCTACGATTCTAGCAATTTTGGTTAATTCCAATATCAGGTCTATTGTTAGCATCAAAAATAACTTCAAACAAAAACTTGCCAGTAATAATGTAAATCTGGAAGAGATCTCCCAACTCATTTGGAAGGGGATTAAAAACGATTGACCCAAACCTTTTTAAGAAGTAAATTTTATTCAACAATTAATTCTATGTTCAAAAAACATAATCTGCTAGTTGGATTGGGTGTTTTGCTCTTTTCCACTATTGGTTTTAGCCAGGAGGACCAAGCTGTTCCCCAGGGGGAGCTTACCCTTGAGGAAATTTTGGATTATTCTCTTTTAAATAGTCCTCTTATTCGACAATCCCAGATAGATCAGGAAATAGGCGATCAGGAAATTAAGTCAGCACTATCAGGTTGGTATCCACAGATTTCAGCTTCAGCGGGTGGTAATTATAATATCAAATTACAG
>NZ_JAHEBC010000182.1 GCF_024642405.1 Algoriphagus sp.
GTTTGGCTTTTGTCTTTATCACATTGATCCTAATACTCCTTTTCATTTCTAATCTAAAACTAGAGACTAGACTAGATGATTTTGGAGTTTCTTTTCGATACTTTCCTTTTATCCGAAATTGGCGGAAAATAGACAAAACTAATATCCTGTCTATAGGAGTTATAAACTACAGCCCCCTTACAGATTATGGAGGTTGGGGTCTGAAAGGAAACAAGACCACAAAAGCTTATAGCATTTTGGGGACGGAAGGACTCTTGATTGATATCGGCGAAAAAAAGAAAATAATGATTGGAACATCCAAAGCCAAACAGCTTAGATTGTTTCTAGAAAATTGGAAGGAGGGATAGGGTATGGCTGCAAAAAAAGCCTTTGCACTGAGATTGGATGAAAAAATGATGAAGGCAATAGAAAAATGGGCCTCCGATGAATTTCGGAGTACCAATGGCCAATTGGAATGGATTGTTAGGGAGGCTCTAAAGAAAAACGGAAGGCTTCCTAAAAATGAAAATTAAAATATTTGATCATTGGCATAAAAATTTAATGATCATACATATGTCAATTTTTATTTTCGGAGTGATATTTTAGTCTTAACCTTTTTAACTCTTGGTATTAAAAAACTGGAGTAGAATCCAAATAAGAGCTTAACCAATAAGAAAATATTAACCTTTGAAAGATTTTAGAAAAAGGTCATGCATTAAGGTTTGTTTTCATTATTCCAAATCAGGAATATAAAGAAGTTCCTTGCTTTCAAAATCATAAAGTGTTAACGCACGCAATTCATAATATGCCATCCAATAATCTTTTAATGAATTGAAAAAAGCTCTCTTGTTAGTGTCTTTTTCATTTTGAGCAATGTTTAAGTCTGAAATAGTCACATTACCCGTCTGATATCTATTTAATGCGATTTGATATCTTTTTTCAGCAACTTCATCGGATTTTTTGGTGACTGCAATCCTTTCACGGATCATTAAAAAATTTCTGACCTTTGTGAATATTTCTTGTTCAAAATTTATCGCTTCTTGCTCTACTTCATATTCAGTCAATTGCTGATTAGCCAAAGCTTGAGACATACGGGCTTTATTCCTACCCCAATCAAGAATAGGAACTGAAATTCCTAAATTGACCAATGCTTGAGTGTTTGGATTATTGTAGATATCTGACCAAGTAAATGCTGCATTGTTATAACCATAACTTGCGGTCAAATTCATCGCTAATCTCTGACCCTTTGCATCTGCCAATTGTGCCTCTGACTCCAATCTCCTTCTATCAAACCCAAGTGCCTCTGCCCTGTTTTGAAATGAATAGCTGATTGCCTCATTAACGTCTACATCAAATTGAGGAATAATATCAGGAGCTCTTAATTTAATTTTAGCATTTTGGTTTATACCAATATAAGAATTTACTGCAAGGGAAGATTTTTCTAAATCTAATTGAGCTTGTGCCAGATCCTGTTTTGCCTGTAGAGTCTGAAGTTCTACCTGCAAAAGTTTGTCCTCGAAAGTAGCACCGATTTCATATCTCTTTTTCTCAATTGAAAATATATCCTCTGTGTTTTTCAAGTTTTTAGAAGCAATATCAAAATTTACCTGAGCAATCAAATAATCAAAAAATAATTCTGTCACCATCATGGAAATCATTTCAGACTCTTGGACAAACTCCCTTTTACTTTCCTCAAAAATTAAAGGCTCGATTTTCTTATCCCATTTATATGGATTATATGCGAATATTGGTTGAGTTAAACTGATATTTACTGGAACTCCAGACCACCGGGTTTGAACTTCAGAATCACTCGCTAAAAAATTATCAAACCTGTTTGTAGAAGTATTTACAGATATTGTCCCTCCCGTAGGAGCAATTACCTGCTGTAACCCTAGACCTAAGTCAATAAAATTTTGATTTACTTCCCTAAATTCGATAGTTCCATCAGGTTGCTCAACTCGATTAAAAGCTTGTGAATAGGAAGGGATATTACCTGATAATCTTAATTGCGGATTATAATTTGATTTAAAAAATCTGTATCGCCAGTACCTATTTTCTTTTCTGGTTTTTGCCCTAAGCGAGGCAGGTGATCGATCTTTGGCTCTCTGGACCATTTCCTGCAAAGAATAAGAGACAGAATCTTGAGCAAATGATTCAAATGTAAATCCCACAGTCAATGCAAAAATCAGAAAAACGGCGGCTTTCAAAGAGTTGGAGAAATTCATAGAATATATTAGAAATCTGAGCATTATTGATTTGAACTAAATTAATGATAGTTTAATGGGAACCAAAAGACTTTTATTAAGCAAATGCTAAAACTTCCTAAAGACTTAAAAGAATATTAAAATCTGTGCTTCTCTACCTACTTTGAGTAAATTGCAAGACAAAATCCTCATGTTGAATGAAGTCCATTATCAGTTTTGTAATCCGCTATATTCCCAGACCACTATTACAGAAAATAAGCCCGGTGGTAATGAGGCTTTTCGCTCAACTCAACAAAGGAAACGATGTAAACTGTCCAGTCTGTAACCACAACTATAAAAAGTTTTTGCCTTATGGGCGCATCGCAAGAGAAAACGCGCTTTGTCCAAACTGCCTAGCTTTGGAAAGGCATCGATTAATGTGGCTTTTCTTAAAAGAAAAAACAGATTTTTTTTCTGCAAATCTCAAAGTATTACATATCGCTCCTGAGCATTGTTTTATTGAAAGATTCGAAGCTTTATCAAACCTAGAATATATTACTGCTGATTTGGAATCCCCTCTCGCCAAAGTAAAAATGGATGTTCATAAAATCCCTTTTGAAAACAATACTTTTGATGTGGTTTTTTGTAATCATGTAATGGAACATGTGGAAGATGACCTTTTAGCGTGCTCTGAAATAAACAGAGTCCTCAAGAAGGAAGGTTGGGGAATTATACAGTCTCCGGTCTACAATTTGAAAGAAACAATTGAGGACAAAACAATCACGGATCCAGTTGAAAGAGAGCGGATTTTTGGTCAAAGGGACCATGTGAGAAAATATGGAAATGATTACGCAGCTAGATTAAGAAAGTCTGGAATTGGAATTGAAGAAAATTTATTTGTTAAAGAATTACCAGTAGAGGAAATCAAAAAGCATTCTCTACCCGAAAAGGAAATAATATTTGTCTGCAAAAAAGGGGGTTAACCTTTGAATATTTTTCGAATCATCTCAAAAATCAATCCTAAACCATATGCACACAATTGTGCGAATGAGGTTATCAAGCTATAAAACCCCACCAAAATTGATTTATATCTATAGCTTGATTGAATAAAAATAGCCAGAAACCAAATTGCCAAAATAGATATTTGAAGAAGAAAAATTTGAAAACTGAAAAGCCCAGAAATAATTATACTTATACAGAAAACTAAAAATAGGCTAGGTAAAAGATGAACAGTCTTAATTGCTTCCGGGTGAAACCTTGAAACATTAATTCTATTTCTACCAAAGGAGAAACCCTGTTTAACAAAGGAGATCAAGGTATTTTTTCTCTTGTGATAGACATAAGCTTCTTCTACTAATTCCAACCTAAATCCTGCTTTTCTGATTCGAATACTGTATTCAATATCTTCGCCTTGGTTTGGATCTATAAAACCTCCTATTGTTTCGAATACTTTTCGAGAAACCCCCATATTAAAACCTCTAGCTTGATATTTTGCCGGATTCTTCAGTTTTCCTCGAATTCCACCGGTAGTCCAAAATGAAGTCATAGCAAAATCCATTGCCTTTTGAAGGGGACTAAAATCTTCCTTTGCGGCATCAGGACCTCCAAATGCATCAAGGCCTCTTTCCTCTATGGTTATTTTTAGGGCTTCTAAGTAGTTCTTTGGTAAAATCACATCAGAATCAAGAATAACAAAGAACTCTCCCTGAGCAAGCTTCATTCCATCATTCCTTGCAAAACCTTGCCCTTGGTTAACTTGATCTTGATAATTAATATGGATTTGTCCCTGAAATTCTTTTATAGTTTCTTCAGACTTAATCGAAGAACCATCATCCATTACTATGACTTCGAAAGATTGGAAAGATTGGGAAACAAGACTATTTAAAAGTTCTTTTAGTTCATCAGGTCGGTTATAAACCGGTATGATAACTGAGAAATACATTAATACTCAAAATTTAACTCTTCATCAATTTTGTATTCGGTCTCTTTCGATTGGTTTGAGGTCATTAACTCCGCTATAAATCCAGTTACAAAAAGTTGAACCCCAATAATCAAAGCCACAAGCGCCAAAAAGAATAGCGGTTGTTCCGTGATTTCCCGAACTTGAAGTCCTTTACTCAATCCATAGATTTTTTGAAATATAAGCCAACAAGTGATAACAAAGCCGGAAAAGAAAGATAAGGTACCTAAGAGACCAAAGAAATGCATCGGTTTCTTTTTGTATCGATGCACAAAAGAAACAGAAATCAAGTCTAAAAATCCATTGAGAAATCTTTCGATTCCAAATTTTGAATACCCGTATTTTCTAGCTTGATGCTGAACAATCTTTTCTCCAATCTTCGGAAAACCATTCCATTTAGCCAGTAGTGGAATATAGCGATGCATTTCACCGTAAATCTGGATATTCTTGATAACCTTATTCCTATAAGCTTTTAGCCCACAGTTAAAGTCATGTAGCTTAATGCCGGAAATCCATCTTGTTACAGCATTAAAAAATCTAGATGGGATTGTCTTTGAAATAGGATCATGCCTTTCTTTTTTCCATCCTGAGACTACATCAAACCCGCCTTCTTTAATCATTTCATATAAGCCTGGAATTTCATCAGGGCTATCCTGAAGATCTGCATCCATAGTAATTACTACGTCTCCTGAAGCTTTTTGAAAACCAGCATCCAAAGCAGCAGACTTCCCATAATTTCTACTAAAGTTCAATCCTTTAACAGTTGGAAATTTTAATGAGAGCGCATTTATGACTGTCCAGGAATCATCATTACTGCCATCATTTATAAAAATAATTTCATGAGAAAAGCCGTGATCATTCATGACACGGCTAATCCAATGAGTTAATTCTGTGATTGATTCCTCTTCGTTAAATACGGGAACGACTACGGAAATTTGAGGCATATTTAGTAATCCAGAGACTTATCTCGCTTTTTTAAAATTGCAGCCAAAATTAACGCAATGATCGCATAAATGATAATTCCGATTCCAAAACTCATCAATTGACCTGAAAGTGTGAATTGTTTGGATGTGCTAGCACGCATTTCTTCAAGCTGTCCAGGAGGAAGAGAGTCAGGAGAAGCACCAAAATTTTCCATCATTTTGAGACTATTCTCAAAAGCCAAATCTCCTAAAACACCCGGAAGAGAAGGATCAATCACATGAAACAACAATATCTGCCCTAGTAAACTAATAATACCAGAAATTAAAATTGCAATGAAACTGAAATTGAATGCTACTCCAAAAGTCATGAAGCCACCTAACTCAGTTCTATATTGTCTTCCAAAATATATTATCAATGCAAAGAAAACGACTAATGCCACTAGGCCAAACCAAGCTGAACCTAATAATGTCGCATCTATAAAATATGCAATAAAAGTCAATGCCAACGAAACCAATCCAATTGTTAATCCTGGTTGAATTGCAGCTTTAAAAGGAGATTGTTGCTCTTCCATAATTTTCTAGTTAGGGTTTTTTCTCAAAATAATTGAAATAATAATAGTAAAGAAAAGACCTGGGATAATTTTCCAAATAGCATCATTTAAAGCAATGTCTATTTTACTCATCACTTTAACACTTTCTAATGTAGCATCATAAGAATTTTGACCCACCTGAGAAATTATCGTGTCTCTACTTTGTACTAAAGTATCAATTTTTGAAGACTTTATTAATTCAAAAAGATTTAAATCAATAGTTAAGAATAGCCAAATCCCAAAAAATGAAATAATTGCGATTAGCATATAAGCAACAAAGCCGACGCTCATCCCTTCCGCAAATGAGATAAAACCTTGATTTGAATAATCTTTGAAATATTTAAGCGCTAAATAGATGGATATGGGGACAATCACATATCCAAAAACAAGATTTAAAGTTGTTGGGTCTTCCCTAAAAAAAGATAACGTGAAAAATGAAACTAAACCAAGTCCCCCTCCAAATACACCAAATAAATAGGCAGATTTAAAATAATTATTCATTGATTGTTATCAATTCGCCATTTTGAATGATGTATTTTACTTTTCCTTTTAGATTCAATCCAAACCAAGGTGAATTTTGAGAATTTGACTTATTAGTAGTTCTATCAAACAGCCAATTTTCATTAGGATCAAAAATTGTCCAAGACTCATTTTCCTCTCCGATAATAGAACTCGGGCCGGATGTCAATTTTTGTATAAGCAAGGGCCAAGTCAACTCTTTTTCTAACTTGACAAGAGCAGGTAAAAACGTCTGCAATCCCACCATTCCAATCGAAGCCAGATCAAATTCCATAAATTTAGAATCAAAATCTTGGGGTTGATGATTGGAAACTATAGCATCAATCGTACCGTCTTTCAAACCTTCCAAGAGAGCAATCCTATCAACAGAACCCCTAAATGGTGGTTTTACTTTAAAATTTGGATCGAAATCCATCAGATCACTATCTGAAAAAAGTAATTGATAAATAGAAACATCACATGTAATATTTAAACCTTCTGCTTTACCTTTTCTAATTAATTCCACCCCTTTTGCAGTACTTATTGTTTGAAAATGGACTTTTCCACCTGCGTATTTCAAAATTTCAAGATTACGCTGAATTGCTACATCCTCTGCTAAGCTGGGTATCCCTTTCATGCCGAGCATGGTTGAGTTTTCGCCTTCATGCATTTGGCCAAAACTAGCAATTAAAGGGTCATATGCGTGATCAAACAAAACCCCGTTGAACTTCTGGAGGTATTGAAGGATCTTCATATAACGATCTCCATTAGAGAGCGTTTTGGTTCCATCACCAAAAATTGTAACGCCAGATTGGTGATGCATATCCAAAATTTCAGTTAAATCTTCCCCTTCTGTATTTTTCGTGACAGCACCTTGAATAAATAATTTTAAAGGAAATTTTTTCGCCTTATTCAAAATAAAATCTACTTCATTTTTACTTTGAATTACTGGTTCAGTATTGGGAAGAATTACGGCGGTTGAAAAACCACTTGCCAAAAGCGATTCGCACAAAGACTCAACTGTTTCCTTATATTCTAAACCTGGATCTCCGACCATGCATCTTAAATCAATCCAACCTTTAGAAAACATAAAAGAGGATGCATCTATTTCTTGCTTGGGTTCAGATACTGATTGTTCTGATTCCGGGATCATTTTCCCTTGATGAAAAATATAATTCTGAGCTTTTTGAACCCCAGAAGGAGTGATCAATTTTAATCCTTTAAAGAGAATTGACATGGATTTTTGCTTTGATACAAAACTGCAACAATATTCTAAAAATGAAAAGTTAATTTGAATTGAGTTAAACAAAAAAAAAGCCAGCTGATCTAGCTGGCTTAAATAATGTGGCGGCGACCTACTCTCCCGGGTGTAACCCCAGTACCATCGGCGCTGCAGGGCTTAACTTCTCTGTTCGGGATGGGAAGAGGTGGGACCCCTGCGCTAGGCCGCCTA
>NZ_JAHEBC010000183.1 GCF_024642405.1 Algoriphagus sp.
TAGAAAAAGTACCCGAACACAGTTGTATTTATTCGTCAATTGTCACAAACTTTGGAATTGGGGTAGTGGTAGTTGGAGAATCTCTCGAATTGGAATATAAGGCTTATGGAGCATTATAGACTAGATATATCGAATTCTATTTAACATAATATAAATTATATAACTTTTTATATTAATGATTATTTATTTCAGAAGTCTATTTTCAACTATAATATCCACCACCAATAATATTTCTTTCCTTATTCTCTTTTTGAGAATTGATACCTTACTATTTCCTTCAAAAAATTCCTGAAAAGAATAAAAGAAGAATTCAAATGAATTTGGTAATTTTTAAATACTACACTCCTAAGATCTAACTCTTTGTCGAGTTTGGAATTAGTTACGAATACAAAATGAAAATCAAAGGAGTTTTCTGATCTGCAATATCATTAATTGCTTATAAGTTGAGTTTAGAGCTGCTTTTAACCAAAACTCAAGGTACCTATTCATGTAGGATATATCCTTTTAAAAGGCTCAATAACAACTTATTCAGGAGTTATTGAGCCCGGTTAGCTGTGCCGAAATATTTTTTTTTCAGCTTCTGGGTCTGATAAGGCTAACTTGGTTAGAATGCATGAATCGTGTTAACGATAATTCTTACTTATTATAAAAACGCCTCTCCCACTCTTTGCTTATTTAGTTTAAGATTTAGAATGTCCCATTGGACAAACAATTGGATCAGGCCCATCAACTTCTTCGTGAGTTTCTTTAGGAATCATTATTGGAGCCAAACGCTTATCTTTAGGAATATCTTTTTCACGTCGTAGTGTATTTACCTGTATGTGAGGCCACTGGGTAGTTCCCCCGCTAGACCCAAACATAAACTCAAAATCGACAATTTGCTCATATTGCAGTTGGTCAATAATCTTCCCACTTTCTTCGTCATAGATCTCTTCTAACCACATTCGAAGGCGCATCCTTACCACACGGCAATACCGCTCTACCATTGCATTATTTATAGTGCCACCTTGAATACCAGTATCGTGACGAGAATCCAATTCGATTAAGTCGTACTTTTTGAAACGCAGTCCCTTGTTAGCATCAATTAGCTTTAAGTTGGGTTGAACAGTAAATGGGAACTTGGCACCAAATTTATCGTAGTTGAAAATTTTCTGAATGTAGGCTCTCCCACTATTGACTCCACGAAATTCTGGTGGTGCATCTGGAGCTTGTTGTTCACGGGAAAGTTTTGTCCACTTAGGTTTTACTCGAGATCCTGAGATTAGGTCCTGCTGAATATTTATACCCATTGTTGGAGAAACAGCCAGATATTGAGATTCCCAAAGATCTGCAATGTGAGGTGCTTGACCCTCAACGTTGGGTTTTGTTATATTTCCGGTCAGGTGGATGGTTGTACCATGAGGTATTACACCAGAACGAGAAATCGTATGAGGAGCCACAAATTGAGGTCCTAATTGCCCCGGCCCCATTACTGGTTCGGCCCCATCTATTTTTACTGATTTTTTATCCGATGTATGCTTGAACATGCTTCTTGGGTTTTGATAAGGACCGTCTGGACTCCAAGGCATTTTGTTTTCACCCAACCAGAGGTACATCCCGTCCTCAAAATGTTGAAGAAGGTTCTTATTGTCAATGATTGCAGTCTCATATTTAACGGCTCCATTAAACTGCTCATTAGAACCTGCACGGTTGCGGACCGGTGCATTAACTTGAGTGAATTTTAGTTGTTCTCTATACTCCTGAGATTTGAAGTGAAATACGCCAAAGACAGTCTCTGACGAGGTACCAGGTGAAGGCATTGGCGTTGTGTGTAGCCCAGTTGGACCGTCTTTCCAGTTGACCCAAGTGCCATGGAGTTTTGATAAGATTCCGAACTGTGCCTCTTTTGGTTGCCCTTTCTTCCACTCTGGGTAAGGCTTTACTGAAGATTTTTGATGTTCCATAATTAGGTTATTTTATTGAGGATTATTGTTTTTGTAAGTTTATGCGGGACAGATAAATGGATATTCTGTATCGTCGATTAACTTTTCTATGTTGAAAAAATCATTTAGCACCGATTCTGCCGTGCAAAAAGCACCCTCTACCCAGGCCTGATCATTTGAATAGGTAGAACCAATGATAAAGAGATTCGTGTCCTTCCCTTTTACTAATGAAGAAGGTTTACGTATTTTTTGCTGTACATCTCCAATATTGTAATGGGAATAATATGCGTGATACCCAGCGTTAAATGGTGGTAAAGACCAATCCATATATTTAGTTTCTAGGGGCTCGGGAACTGATAAGTAACTTGCCTGAGAACCAAAATGTAGGCTTGCCAATTGTTTACGAAGCATTTTTACCATCATCTCAGGGGCTTTTCGCGGTCCAATTAATGGTTGAATGTCTTTGGATTCTGCAATTTTTCTTTCTTCCTCGGGTTCAAATTCTAATGGTTTCCAGAAGGTTGTATAGTTTATGTCATCGTAGCTAGCTAAAATCCCATAGATTTTTTTCCCCTTATCAGTACGTGCATTGTTTCCAAAATAAACCACTTGGCGTATTGGCATATCAGTGGCACTTGGTCCTATGGTGTCTAAATGAGATAAAGCAAGAATTTGCTGCTTTTCTTCATAAGTAAAGTTGGCTTTAACAATACTTTCCGCAGCACGAATAAAATCTTCTTCTGTGGTGTAGCTAGTATTTATGATTGAGGTGATAGAATTATCGTAAGCTTTATGCTTCTTTTCTGCTTTTAACTTTGCTTGCGCTGCTTCTGAAGCGGCTTTTTTAATCGCCTTTATATATTTAGCAGGGAATTGATCTTTTTTAAGTACATCAACACCTTCTTCTGTTAAAAAATAGCTATTCAATTTAGCCGGATACCTAGGAGGTGAAGGAATATCGTCTCTCCACCAAGGGGTGTCAAAAAACATCCCGATTTTGTAAGAAGGCTGCATCAAAACGGATTCTAAGTACAATTGCACTTTGTCTTCATTCAAGACATCAAAATCTCCTTCATTCTTATTGGCATAACGTGTTGCTTGTGCCACTAAATCAATGGCGTATCTTCCCATTGCTAAAAATGCTGCGTCACATGTTCCTGCTTCAAGTTCTTTGTTAGGCTCTTCTTTGCTAGCAGTTGTATAATGAATGGTGTTCTTATTTTCTAGAATAGAGCGTAACCGTGTATTTGATTTGTACTTAAATTGGATTCCTTTCTTCCGTGCAAGTTTGACAATCTCTTTAAAAAGTGCTGAAAAAATACCTGAATAGCCAATGGTCAATGTTTTATATAATGTACCTGGAGTGAATTCGTTATTAACCTCAAATGACTGAGCAGAGTTACTGTTGACAACGTTAGAAGAATATCCGTTACCATCCGATAAATAGCTAAAACCCTCTTGCCCTAAAACGTCATACGCCAAATTCCAATACCCCGCATTCTTTAATTTTTGACCTTTCTTATATATTGATTCATCTCCTAAATCGTTTGTAATTTGACCTTCTTCATAAAATTTGCACCATTCATTCCTTGTAGGGGGCAATGCTGTATCAGAAACATTGATTCCCACCCCTTCAATTTTTGTAAAACCATCGTCTGGGGCTGAATACGCGCCATAGTCATTCACATTATAAGGCGCGGGATTGTTTGCATCAATTTCTGAAGTGTACATATTTTTTGCCCGTAATGATAAAAGTGGATCATTAGCCTCGTTAAAAGGAACAGCATATTTCTCTAAACCAATTTCACTGATGGTTTTTGTCACCAATCTATGCCCAGGATTATTACCATCATTAGGGTTAGGATTATCCTTTGTCTTTTTATAATCCCAAGCAGAATAACGCATTCCGCCTAATTCAACATAAGAAGCTTCCGGATTGTCTTTATAGTGCCAAGTGCAAACCCTTGCTCCCGCTTCCCGGGTTCCATTTTCTTCTTCTGAAAATTGATACTTTCCCCAGTCGTATAGTTCTAAGATATCTCCTTTTTTTAGAATTTTTGAAATGTCATTTTCATTTGCAGGTTTTCCTTGTAGTAATCGCCAAGCTGTGTATAAGCCCGCTGGTCCTGCTCCAAAAATTGAATAGGTTTTGGATTCCATAGTATATGTTTTTATTTGTTTTGATGAATTGTCCATAGGAGCACCGCCTATTTTGATTACATCGGAATATTTAATAATTGCTATTATTTAATTGTCAGAATCGAGTTTCATACAGCCAGTAAATTCTTCAGTTATCTTTTTTAGATTGAATTCAGCCAAAACCAAGTCTGTGGACCGTATTGATCCGTTAACCCAACCTTGCATATCCGACCAAGCTTCATTGCAACTAAAAATATCTTCCCCATCAACAGGCTTGACCATTCTGGATATGACTTCTTTATCATTGATTTTTTGCCCCCATTGGTGGTATGCAAATCCAAAATTATCCTCGCCATCCCAGTTGCGGTAACTTGTCATTACTGGGTTGGGAACATAATTGGTCTTAAATAATTGCTTTAACTGTTTTAATGCTTCTTCAACAACAGCTTTTGATGCAGGAAATAAGATTTGAGGCTTTTTACTATGCTCTTTTTGAAGCGGCGAATCAAACTTAGGGCCTACGTTTTGCAAGCCTTGCCAAAAGTTGGTATTGTTATAATCACAATAAATGGTTAATGCTGCAGGATTAGAATTAGAAACACCTTCGATTGGATAAAATGGATATACAGCGTTAATCGGTAAATCTGTAAAAGAAGGTCCAAAATTTATTGGTGGTTGACCAGTATCTCCGTTACGCCACCAAGGTTTTTCGAAGTAAAGATTAATTTTCATTAATCGCATGTTGATTACTGAATGAATATCTTTCCAAAGTTGATTGGCATTTTTAGCTTGATTTAGCACCGGAGACTGTATAAAAAGTTTTGACATAGCATTGCTCGCTATAGCCAAAATAACTTTGGAACATTCAATATGAGTTTTGTTTTTGTCGTCATGAAAATTATTACTATCAGTTTGTTCATATACAATTTCGAGCTGACCCTTTCTTTTCCCTGATTTTGCGATACTAATTACATTAATATTGGTAAAAATGGATCCACCCATTTTTTCAACTTCTTTTTTTAATGTATCTGTAAGAGTACTGAATCCATCTTTAAAAGTATGATAGTGAGGATTTTTGGGGAAATCTTCTAGTATTTGCCATGCTTCCCCAGCACTTACAGTTGATAAAAATGGCGCCTGAAATCCTACAGTATCTACCATCATTTTTAAACATTCTTGGGAATAACCCATATCACTAAATAAGCCACCTAATTGCCAATTATTAAGTGTGATTCCTTTCCATTTAAACTTGAGCCGAAAATCCTGCCAAAACTCTGGAGTTGGATTTGAAGGAGCTCCATCTACGCCGTTGGCTTTTAAAATTCGATTATAAATTACGTTTAAAATGGTTCCAGGACTTTGATTTTGCTCTGCAGGGTTAAGATTATAAAGTTGTCCCCAGATAGCATTATTATTATCAGCAACTTCTTCAGCAGTGAAACTACGTCCACGAACATAGAATCGATTAGTAGTCATTGGGAAATCTACAATTTGATTACAAATTCCTAAGCCATTAAACAAGGACATTAACTCAGTCATTTCGTAAGTAAACCGCATCCCTCCTTCTTCCTCTCTCACGTCAAAAATTTCGCCTATTTCGTTTTTGATATTTATTAAATCAGTATCTAAGCGGCCTCCAGTTCGGTCTAAACGATCTAATATTGTTAGCTTTAGCTTTCTGTTTTTTCTAAGTAGCCTCCAAGCTGCGTAAAGTCCAGATACTCCAGCTCCTACAATAATTATGTCTGATGTTTTTGGGATTTCTTTCATTTAGATATTTTTTATGGAGTTTTATTTAATCCTATTTATTCAGGATTATAGTAAGCAAAAATTATTTATTAATATTTTTCAAAGTCAATTTGAAATCCTATGATTCTAAAAAATATTTTGAAATATATATTTTATAGAAACCTAACTACAACACATAGCTATTTAAACACTCTAGGAGAAAAATAATACTCATATTTATTTCAACTAAAAATAAATTATTGTGTGAGTAATTGTTCTAATAGATGAATTTAGATATGATAATATGTGGTCTTAAAAATTTGATCCTTCTTAATTAAGAATAATCCTCTTTTGTAATATGTGATTTTAATAAAACGATTTTTAAAATAGTCGAATTATGCTTTAACCTTAAATATTTCTACTTCTTTTTCAAAGAAAATAACATAGAAAACCTTACTACTAGAGAGCTTTAGATAATGAAAAATAAAGCTTCTTTAATAAAAACGAAAATTTCAATGGACTAGAATTTTAATTGCATTAAAGCATTTATTTCTAGCCATTTAGTAAAATCAATCCTTTCCAAAAATTTACTTTCTACTTATACAATAAAAACTATTCTTCTAAAATATCCTAGAAACCAATCACTTTTCTCTTAAAAAAAATGAGCAGTAATTAATTAATGATTCTAATGAGAAATAAATGGATTACCTATTTTGTTATTAAAATTATTCATTAGAATCTTATTAAATACTATGAATTACAAAAAACTAATAACAAATAACTTTTTTTATATAATTACCTAGAGCTTATAACAAAGTAATTGTTAGCTGTTTTGTTTTAAGTTTGGGAAATTCAGCATTTGAAAGATTAGTTGTGTACTCCTAATTCACTTTTTACCAATTTCCAACCAATTGAGAATAACCAAAGGCAAAGATTTAACTACCAAATCTGCTAAAAGTACCGCATCAGTGCCTTGGATCGCCATGGCAATGGTTGCTTTTTTATAATAATCACCCTCACAGATAAATGGAATTGATGCTGTTGGTATGAGAAAAGCACAGGAACCCCGTCATAGTTGGAAATGCCACTCTATGTGAATTTCTATACTAAAAACCTAAGCCATACAGGTAGCTTATTATCCAATTCTCATCTTTATATTATCTTGCGAAAATTTTCAAAGTAAGATCATTTATCATGAGGCGAAAAATTCCAGAATCAACTCTACCAAAACTCAATCGCTCACAATTGATTACTCCCGAAGGCTTCCAAAAATTAAAGGAAGAACATGATCTGTTGTGGCGAGTGGAGCGTCCCGACGTGACCGCGAAAGTTTCATGGGCAGCAAGTTTAGGAGATCGATCTGAAAATGCTGATTACCATTACAACAAAAAACGCCTTCGGGAAATTGATAGCCGCCTTCGTTATTTGCGAAAGTGTATTGATGACTTTAAAGTTATTGATTACCATCCCAACCAAGAAGGAAAAGTGAATTTTGGTGCTTGGGTAGAAATAAAAAACGAAAAGAAAGGTCTTAAAAATCGTTTTCGAATTGTCGGTTACGAGGAGTTAATCGGTAACAAAAATTATATCTCTATGGACTCTCCCATGGCTAAATCGCTTCTTGGTAAAGCTGTTGGAGATGAGGTGATAGTTAATACCAAAATAGGTGATTTTATATGGAAAATTCTTAAAATAGAGTATCAGAAATAGTTTTACCAAAGTAGATCTTAAGAAAAAGGCAAGCCTATTCTTTTGAACTGAAAGTGTGTGTAAAGCCAAG
>NZ_JAHEBC010000184.1 GCF_024642405.1 Algoriphagus sp.
ATATCATCAACTCCCCTAAGGATAGGATGATCTGCATCCCGGTCTACTCCATCAATCAAAGCTCTTGTTCCTTCTGATTTATGAATTCCGTGATGGGCAACCCAAGTTTCTCCGACAAGCTGCTGCCCAAAACCACCTTCCCAACCTTGGACTTTACTGTTCCAAGTCCATTTATAGAATGGGGAATTTTGATCCTTGATGGCAAAAGGGTGAGTTGAAGTTCTTAAAGCAATAAATGGCTTTCCTGCTTTGAAATAATTCTCTAAATGCTTCATTTGGTTCATGGGTAAATCCCTGAATCGGATCAGCATGATTACAAGATCTGCTTTTTCCAAATGCTCCAACCCGGGGATATTATTCTGATAACTTGGGACTACATTTCCGGTTTCTGGTTCGATGGGGAATAAAACAGTCGTATTGAAACCGTATCTTTCTGAAAGAATTTTTGCCATCATAGGCATTGACTCCTCGGAGCGATATTCATCGTCCCCTGAAATCAAGACCACATTTTTACCTTCCCCGGGTCCGGATTTTCCTTCAAATTGGAGAAATGTCTTGCCATTTTGTGCGCAAGTCATTGAAATCGAAAAAGGAAGGATCACAATAAAAAGTGCTGTAATTTTCCTTGCAAAAGCTGTTTTCATAGTATTTTGGGATTGAGGACAGAAGAAATAAAATTATCATCCTCTATCCAAGCAGTTTTTGAATTTAGGTTTAATTAGTGTCAAAAATGACAGGAAAAAACTTTCCACCCATTTTTTCACCTTTTGGAATCACCGGTACACCTTGAAGTAAGGGTTCATCGGTATCCGATATAGTTCCATCTGCAAAAACATTCAGCACAAAGGCTCTTCTAGAGTAATCAGAATAATTGGCAAAACTTCCATGCACCATTAAAGGATGATGAAAGGTAGCATAGCCCGCTTTTAATGGGATAGCAACAGGATTAAAATCCGCTAGCTGTTCTTTACTCAGCATGGTTTTGAGTCCATCCATTTCCCCTGCCAAGGCTGGTTTTTCCAGCAAGCCCCAATGATGACTTCCAGGAATATAATTCAAACAGCCATTTGCTTCCGTGGCATCATCCAAACCACACCAACAAGTCAGATGTTGCATAGCTATGGTTCGAGTCCAATAGGAATAGTCCTGATGCCAAGCCACATTCCCTCCGTGTTTCGCAGGTTTACAAAAAAGCTGATCATGCCAAAACCTGACAGACTTATCTCCAAGTAATTGACTGGCTGCCATTAGAAAAGCAGGGTTCCATATTACATCATGAAAAGCAGGGTGAATCCTCCAATGTCCTAAAGAATGAAACAATACTTGATTTGGATCTGAGGATTCATTGCTATGGAACTCATGAAACAAATGATGCATGGGATGCTTGGGGTTCGAAACCTCTTCCAAAGCTTCTTTTAATATTCGAATTTGGTTTTCATCCAATAATTTAATCCCAGACAAGTAACCATTTTCATGGAAAAAATCGACTTGATCCTTAGAAAGCCGATATTTATCCCATTCCTCTTTTGTTTTAGGCCGATCAAATAAATCAGTAATCGGTTGAGAATAATCGGAAAGATCTCTCATATCAAAGGCGCGTTAAGTAGATAAGGAAGTTAGTAAAAAGTTGATTTTAATCTTCCAAATCGCCCTAGTTTTTCAAATAAACATCGAAATCCATTCCGTTAGTTTTCAATGATTCAAGGATTAAATCGAAAGAAATAATAATGAATTTAATTACTTTTTCCCTACTATTAAGTTAGCAAAACCCACTAATGATCATGTTATGAATCAAAAAAGAAGAAATTTTTTAAAAGCCAGTGCCCTAGGGCTTGCCGGTATTTCTTTCATTCCATCCTATGTTCTTGGTAAGCCATTAGGATATGTGGCTCCAAGTGATAAAGTAAACCTTGCCTGTTGCGGTATAGGTAATCGAGGTGGTGAAATCATCAAAGCCCTTCATGCTACAGGACTTTGTAATGTAGTAGCTCTCTGTGATACAGATATGGGAGCCCCTCATACTGTAGAAGTAATGAAGATGTTTCCTGATGCTAAGCAATTTCAGGATTTCAGAGTGATGTTTGATGAGTTTGGAAGCGGTTTCGAAGCAATTACAGTTGGCGTTCCAGATTTTGCTCACTTTCCGATCACCATGCTTGCCATGTCTGAGGGAAAGCATGTCTATGTAGAGAAGCCAATGGCCCGAACTTTCAATGAGGTTGAGTTGATGATGAAAGGTGCAAAGAAGCATAAAGTGGTAACCCAAATGGGAAATCAAGGCCATTCAGAAGCAAATTATTTCCAGTTCAAAGCTTATGTGGATGCGGGTATCATTAAGGACGTTACTTCTATGACAGCTCATATGAACAGCCGTAGAAGATGGCATGGTTGGGACCCGAAAATCACAAGTTTCCCGGCTGCTGAGCCGATTCCATCTACCTTAGATTGGAACACTTGGTTGATGGCAAGGGATCAGCATGATTATAATAAGGACTTTATAAATGGTCAATGGAGATGTTGGTATGATTTCGGAATGGGAGCTTTGGGGGACTGGGGAGCTCATATCATGGATACTGCCCATCAGTTCCTTGATCTAGGTCTGCCTTATGAAGTAGATCCAGTATTACTCAAGGATCATAACGACTTCTTTTTCCCAATGTCAACTACGCTGGCATTCAAGTTTCCGAAAAGAGGAAAAATGCCAGCAATGGATATAAACTGGTATGATGGCCTGGATAATATTCCTCCCGTGCCAGCTGGCTATGGTGTATCTGAATTGGACCCAAACATTCCACCACCAAGCAATGGACAAATCCAACCGGCAAAATTAAACCCAGGCAAGATCATTTATAGTAAGGAATTGACATTCAAAGGTGGATCACATGGAAGCACCCTGTCAATCATCCCTGAAGAAAAAGCAAAAGAATGGGCGTCTAAACTTCCAGAAGTTCCAGAAAGTCCTTCCAACCATTTTGCTAATTTCTTAAAAGCGTGTCAAGGTGAAGAAGAGACGAGGTCTCCTTTTGAGATTGCAGGACCATTAAGTCAAGTATTCTGTTTGGGGGTTCTTGCGCAGCAAACTGGCGAGAAAATCCAGTTTGACAGAAAGAAAAAACAAATCACCAACAGTTCCATGCTGAATGAAATGCTTGTTGGGGATCCACCAAGAAAGGGATGGGAAGAGTTTTATACGCTTTAATTAAGTAAGAGTAATAAAAAATAAAAGCTGAAACGATAACCCGTTTCAGCTTTTTTTGTATTTCAGCAAACTAATTTTTCTGCTGTTATTTTTAGAATTTAGGACATGGAAGAATGGTGTCTCTTCTATTAGGCTGACCCTCATATTTATTCGGTAGCGTCCAGGAAAGACTGATTTCATGTGCTCCACCTGATTGAATCCCCAATTGTGAAACAGTATAGTCAAAACTATACCCAACATTTAATCCACTCAATAAATTAACTCCCACCATCATGACGATGGCATCTCTATTACTTTGGTTTTCTACTGGCTTGTAAGGTAATCCCCTGTACCAAAGTCCAAAAACTATTGGTTCAACATAGAAATAAGCTCCTACATCCAATTGCTCGAAAGGACCTTGTCTCTTATAATTAATAGTAGGAGTCAAGTATCGCTTACGGCGAATATGGGTAAAATCCTGTCTCATGCTTCCTTCACCAAGATCAAAGCGATATCCAGCATGCATGGAAAATTTGGCCGGCAACTTACTGACCCCATCCAAAAATGATTGATTTGGCTCATTTACATGATGAGCAGAAATACCAACCCAAAAATCTTCTGTGAAAAACATTCCACCAAGAGATAGGGACAACATACTTACGGGATCACCAAGACCGGGTAAATCTGTTCCTGGAAGAATCGGGCCAAAAGGATCACTTGGATTGATTTGATTAGCGAAAATAAGGTTTTCATAAAACCCTATTTCTCTTCGAATATAAGAAGCTTGAAACCCAGGACGGAAATAAGCATTGTCACTTATTTTTAGTTCATAAGAATATAATGCAGAAATTGTCGTTGACCTTAACTTTGAGGCTCCTTCTGTATCTTGCATGACCATAACACCAATTCCTGAATTGTAATTTGGCAGGTATGTATCGTAATACGCCGAGAAGGTAGTGAACTGAGCATCAATACTTGGCCATTGGTTTCGGTAGTTGAATCCAACTCGCCCAGTCAATTCACCACCTGCCATTGCAGGGTTAAGGTAAAGTGGCGCGGCATAATATTGGCTATATTGTGGGTCTTGCCCGAAGGCATTAAACTGCAGTCCTAGAAAGCAGAGTGAAAAAAAAACTATTAAATGCAGAGACCGTAACAAAGATTTGTTCGTTTATTTGATTATTCAGTTGGCTTTTAAAACGATTTACCTGTTTGGTTGTTTTAAAAGCAGTTCGAAAATTATGAAAAGCAACCCTAATTCCATAAGGTTCAAGTACATTTTTACCCTTTCGCTTCTATTTACGCTATTTGCGGTAGATTCAAAAGTCCTTTCTCAAGGATATAATGAAAATGAATGGATTTTTGGAAGCTGCGAAACCGGAGAGAGTAATTACCTCTCTTTTGGTAAAGGTAGTTCCCCTACAGTTCAAACCTTACCAAATACCGTGCTACTTGGTAAAAATAATAGCGCGATTGCAATAGATCCGATTACCGGGCAGCCTCTTTTCCAAACAAATGGCGAATTAGTATATGATTTTAGCCAATCCCCAATCGAAGGATCTGCTCCTGGTCTGAATGGAAATGTTGATGGCACCCAGCAAGTAGCTACAGGTTTTTTGGAATATGATCCGGATGGAAATAAATTATTTTACATTTTTTACATTTCAGTATCTGGAGAGCTTCAATATTCTTTAGTAGATATGAATGCTCCTGGTCAAGCAACGGGAAATGAGAGACCACTTGGGGAAGTTGTTTCCAAAGACATCAACATGGGGAATGCTTCAGGGGCTTTACTTGTTGTAAAAAGTCCTTCTTCCCCTTCCTACTTAATCAGTTTTGATGGAGGAAATCTGGTTTCTCAAAGATTGGATGCTGGAGAAGGTAATTTCAGCACAACTGATACCGAAAGTCTTCCTTTTACTCCTGAAAGAATAATTTTTAATGAAGTATATCAACATTTAATTCTGATTCCTCAAGATAGCAATGATGAAATTATAGTTCTAAAATTTGACACCTCAACAGGGACTTTTGGGGAGTCAAATGAAATTACAAACCTACTGGAATCTGGAGAATATGGTGGAGCTGATTCTTCTCCTGATGGCGGTTTTGTTTATTATTCATTGGGGAATCAACTTTATAGGGTTCCAGAAAGTGACTTAACTGCTATTCCTGAAATAATCCCTATCTCTCCAGGATTAAACGCTGTATATGATGTGAAAATTGGCCCGGATGGAAGCTTATATTATATCTATGAGGAAGTCGCTGGAGGCCCACAGCTCATAGGAAAAGTAGATAATCCGGATGAACCTGATT
Organism: Algoriphagus sp.; assembly: GCF_024642405.1. Taxonomy (GTDB): domain Bacteria; phylum Bacteroidota; class Bacteroidia; order Cytophagales; family Cyclobacteriaceae; genus Algoriphagus. The sequence goes on from NZ_JAHEBC010000184.1 coordinate 5,492, forward strand.
TGACTTTAGTGACTTTGGACGAGGATCCATTTATGGGAGCGGATTTTTGTGGAAGAGTATTTCCTGTTTTTGCACCTAATGCTGACATTAGTCCAAATGTGGATTTTACCTGGGATCCGGATATGCCTTGTGCAAATAATCCTATCCAGTTAACAAGTAATATAACTCCAGAAAATTATAGACCGGCGAGTTACAGTTGGGATTTTAATCCTCCGCTGACTGATTCGGATGGTAACCCAGTTGAAGCCGATTATAATCAGGAACATTTTTTAATTCCCGCTGATGCAGCTCAAGGAACAGATATCACGGTAACCTTAACGGTAGAATATGAGGATGGAGAAACTCAAACCTCCACAAAGACAATTCCGCTTACCGAGAACAATTTAGAAGCCAATTTCTCTCCTTCTGATACGACCCTTTGTAATACATGTATTGATATTGGGCCTTTGTTACAAGCTCAGGCAGCTGGTCAAGATGGCGAAGGGCCCGGTGGAGGTGGAACTGGAGGAGGTACAGGAGGTGGTGGCGATAACTACGAATATTTTTGGTCAAACTATCGAGATGAAGGATGGGGTACTAGGCAGGAAAATGAAGTATGTCAGCCTGGTTTATATTGGGCGCTTGTCAGAGAGCCTGGATCTTCTTGTTATGCTTATGCAGAAATCCGAATTAAAATTTGGGACCTTGATGATCAAAGCAACAATATCTGGTATTTTGGAGATGGGGCGGGTCTGGACTTTAATCCTGACCCTGATGATCCGGATGCTCCAACCCCAAGACCAATAGAAAATCGTCATCCACAGGATATTCCTGCAGGAACCACAACAATTTCAGATGAAACTGGACAAGTACTGTTTTATACTGACGGAGCCACTGTCTGGGATCTCAATGGAAATGTCATGGAAAATGGCGATTCCATAGGAGGTGATAATTCTGCCAGTCAATCCGTTTTGGCAGTACCAGTTCCAGATGAACAAACTTTATTTTACCTATTTACTACCCAAGAATCTGCAAATGGAACAAATGAAGTCAGCTATTCTTTAGTTGATATTAAAGCTGAAAACCAAACCGGAGTCGGGAATGTAGTCACAAAAGACAATTTTTTATTCAGCCCATCGACAGAACATACTGCCGCTTTAAATGCAGGAGATACTACCTGGATGATGTTCCATGAGCTGGGAAACAATACTTTCAGAGCATACCCAGTATCAGCTTTGGGAATTGGACCACCCGTCCTGAGTTCTGTGGGAAGTAACCATGGATTTAATTCAGGTGTTGGAGCTATGAAATTCAATTCAGATGGCGACAAATTGGCTGTAACCATATCTGAAGGTGGATGTAATAAGTTAGAGATTTTTGATTTTGATCAGAGCACCGGTGAATTGACCGAATATGCGCGGATAGATCTCGGCTGTGATGGAGATGTTTATGGTTTGGAATTTTCAGAGGATGGAGATAGAGTCATGGTTTCATATAGAAATGGTGGTCCAGGGATTGAAGAATTTATTATAAAACCTGTTGAAAATGATGACCCCGACGCCGCTATTTGCCCTTCCTGTTTTGAAAATGCCAATACTCGAGCAGAAATAGAAGCCTGTATTAATAGTACAAAAAATGCAATCAGCGGGACTTCTGGGCTCAATTTAGGAGCAATCCAAATCGGTCCAAACGGACAAGTTTATGTAGCTGTTGTGGGATCAGATAGAATTGGTCAAATAAGTGTGGGATCAGGTTGTAATTCCTCCAGCACATTTACAACAGATGCCGTTCAGCCTATGCCTGGGACTTCCAATTTAGGTCTTCCTTCCTTTGTACAAAATTCGGGAAGCTCAATTCCAGAACCTTCTCTTTCAGGTCCACCAAGGATATGTTTGGATCCTGATCTTGGAGGTGGAGCTATGTTTGAGGGGGCAGGTGAACCTGATATAGATAGTTATTTCTATACCATCACTGATGAAAACGGTGTAGTAGTTCTGGATAATTTTGGGGGACCTGGTGACCAATTCCAGAGTTATGAGCAT
>NZ_JAHEBC010000504.1 GCF_024642405.1 Algoriphagus sp.
CGACCATCTATGCTGGTGAATACAATGGAAACTATTGGACAAGAACAGCGGCCAATTTTGTTGGAATTTGGGCAAATAGCCCCAAGGAAGTGGTTTATTTCATTGCCTCAAAAGATAACGAAGACAATACATTAGGGGGAGGAAATACCTATGTTTTGAAATTTGACAAGGACAATTTACCCATCAACAGTGTGGATGCATTCTGGTCGATTATCCTAGTGGATTTTCCAAACTATCGAGTAGTGGCCAATGAATTAGACCGCTATAATTTTAATAATTATTCCCCATTGGATTTTGAAGAAGATGGCGGATTAAATATTTACATTTCTCCTACCTACAATCCAGCATGGCCAAAATCGAATTGGCTTCCATCTCCTAAGGAACAAGATTTCAATCTTACAATTCGGATGTATGGCCCAAAAGAAAATGTGGTCAAAGGGGATTGGTTTCCTCCTGGAGTTGAAAAAATTCAGTAACCACACCCACCAATAACCAGCTAAAAAGGTTCTTTTAAAATAGTTTCGACAAAAAATACAATCCAAAGCCATTACAGAGAATCTAGCTAAATTCTTAACCATATTTACCGAAGGAAACTCATCCTACAGAGTTTCCTTCTTTTTTGCTTAATTTCCATTCTGAAAAAATAACCCAGCTGTTCAGGTCCCGATAGCCATCGTGGATGTAATCCTGAACTCAAATCATAGGATTTCAAATCCAGCTATTAGAAAAAATCTTGAAGAGAAATATAACATCACCCTACTTATCGAAAATCCGGTAGAATATACTAAAAAGCCTTAGCCCCCAATCGCAATCATACTGCGATTATCGGAATGCAAATCAGGATCAGATAATTTTTCTAAACTATCCATCCCGGCACGAACAGCTTTTTTATGGTAAATGGATTCCAAAATAAGTTTTTCCACATCTTCGCCTTTTCTTAAAGCACTTAACAAATCGGTCTCTCTGTTTGAAAAAAGACAGTTCTTGATTTTTCCATTGGCTGTCAGGCGAATACGATTACATGTCCCACAAAATGGATTGGTTACCGAAGAAATGACTCCGAAATCTCCTATAAATCCCTTGATTTGAAATTTCCTTGCTGTAAGATTTTGCTCATCAGGCAGGGCATACACATTCTCTGAACCTAATGCCGAACCTACGGCCGCCAATACTTCCTGCTCGGATACCATTTTGGATCGATCCCATTTATTTCCATCAAAAGGCATAAACTCAATAAAGCGGGCAGAAATCGGTAAATCCTTCGTGAATCTTACAAAGTCTACGACCTCATCATCATTTAGACCCTTCATCAAAACAATATTCAATTTCACCTCAAAGCCTTCTCTGATAAACAAGTCCAGATTATCCAGCGTCTTTTGAAATCCCGAGCGTCGGGTTATTTCCTTGAAACGCTCCTCTTTCAGGGTGTCTAGGCTGAAGTTGACTTTTTTCAGATTATGCTTCTTGAAAACAGGTAAAAATCGATCTGCTAAAATTCCATTGGTAGTGATGGAAAGATCCACTGGAAACTGGGAAATCCGCTCTAAAATATCTTCAAAATCCTTTCGAAGCAGTGGTTCTCCTCCTGTCAATCGGATTTTCTTAACTCCAAGACCTACAAAAGTTCTCGTCAGACTTTCGATCTCTTCGGCATTCATAATAAACTTAGAGGGAGTTAAAGGAATCCCCTCTTCAGGCATGCAATACTTGCAACGCAGATTGCACTTCTCTATCAGAGAAATCCTGAGATAGTCGTGTTTCCTACCAAATTGATCTTTAAGAACTTGAAGATTTTCAGTCTTTTCCATCATGTTGCGTTCCTCTCAATACTTTAAATACGTGTAATAAATGCGGAAAAACCGCATCCATTGATTCCTTTGCTCCGTTGGTGGATCCCGGTAAAGCCAAAATCAAGGCATCACCGATGGTACCTGCTACCGATCTGGAGAGCATAGCATAAGGCATGATTTTTTGCCCATAACTTCGGATTGCTTCCTCGATTCCTGGAATTCTTCGTTCTAAAATCGGCTCCAAAGCTTCTGGAGTCACATCCCTCTTCGATAATCCTGTTCCT
>NZ_JAHEBC010000185.1 GCF_024642405.1 Algoriphagus sp.
CCTTTAGAAAGTGACCAAGAATCTATAGACCCATTAGCAATCAGAATGTCCCCTACTGCCATGCAATTGGCAAATGTCCAAACAGCAATTGTTGGAAATTCAGGAACAAGAAAATCTGTCAAACTTAGCGGAAAGGTTCAGGCCGACGAAAGGTTGAATTTTACTCAGACTTCTCATATACCTGGAAGAATTGAGCAGCTTCAGGTTAATTTTACGGGTGAATTTATCAGCAAAGGCCAGGTAATTGCCACTATTTATTCACCTGAACTTACCACTGCTCAACAAGAGCTTTTGCAGGCAGCAAAAATTCAAAATTCACAACCAGAATTATTCGAAGCAGCCAAAAATAAATTAAAGAACTGGAAAGTCACAGATGCTCAAATTTCAGAGATTTTGAATACCAATTCTATTCTAAAAAACTTTCCTTTACGAGCAAATGTTTCAGGTTTTGTGACAGAAAAATTTGCAAATCTGGGAGACCATTTGAATCAGGGACAAGCCATCTATGAAGTTTCTGATTTATCCCGAGTTTGGGTTTTATTTGATATTTATGAATCTGAACTTTCTTGGATTCAAGTTGGAGACGAAGTAGAATATTCCATTCAGTCCATTCCAGGAGAAACCTTTTCAGGGAAAATTTCTTACATAGACCCTCTCATTGATCCAAGTACTCGCGTCGCAAAAGCAAGAATAGAAGTCCCTAACTCCAAGCTGAAATTAAAACCAGAAATGTTTGCTTCTGGTACAATTAGGACTGATGTTAACTCAAGGAACGATAATATTACTGTTCCAAAATCAGCGGTTTTGTGGACCGGAAAGCGTTCTGTAGTTTATGTAAAATCAAGCTCTGAAAGAGGAATCAATTTTAAACTTCGGGAAGTAACTCTTGGTCCAGCTTTAGGGGATTCCTATCTAATTGAAGAAGGATTGGAAAATGGAGAGGAAATAGCAATCAATGGTACATTCAGCATTGATGCAGCAGCTCAATTGGCAGGCAAGCCTAGCATGATGAGTCCCGAAGGCAATGATAGTGGTATAGTTCATCAGCATGGAAACATGACCCAAGGTCATATGGATGAAATCCAAATCTCAGATGATGCCAAAAATGCTTTAAATAGTGTCTATTTGGACTATTTCAAAGTAAAAGATGCGCTAACCACAGATAATTTAGCAGATGCCAAATCAAGTGTTCAGCAAATGAAAAATACTTTAGAAAAAGTTGATATGACGCTTTTTAAAGGAGAGACTCATGACAGATGGATGGTTTATCAAAAAGCTTTATTGTCCTCTGTTAATCATGCAAGAAGTGCTTCGGACATAGAAGGTTTTAGAAAGGATTTTCAAACACTATCCTCTGAAATGCTAAAAATGACCGAACAGTTCCATCCATTTCCCACAAAATTATATGTTCAGCATTGTCCTATGGCAGACAGCAATAAAGGAGCTGACTGGTTGAGCTTAGATCAAAACATAGTCAACCCCTATTTTGGAAAGTCCATGCTCACCTGTGGAGAAGTTACCAAAGTTTTAGAATAGAAATCCACCTTTCGCCCAGCAAATGAGAAAGAACAATCAATACTTCGCCCGAAAAATTCACCGATTCTTAGGTGTATTTATAGGAATTCAGTTTTTCTTTTGGACTATTTCAGGGCTTTATTTTAGCTGGACTGACATTGATGAAATTCATGGAGATCATTTTCATAATGAGCATATGATGCATCAATCAGCCAGTGATTTAATAGATCCAAGCAGTCTAGATTCTACTTTACAGGTTTCAACTCTTGAGCTCAAATTTGTAAATCACCAACCCTATTACTGGGTTAATTCCAAACAGCTATATCACGCACAGACTGGAGAATTAAAACCTGAAATATCAGAAGAGGAAGCAAAAGAAATCGCTCAGATATATATCAAGGGTGATTTAGGAATCAAAAACGCAGAATACATCACAGAAACAGGTGCCCATCATGAATTCCGAGAAAAGCCCTTACCGGTTTGGGCAATTCACTTTGATCATCCAGAAAACTTGGTGGCCTATGTTGATGCCAAAAATGGCACGTTTCAGACTGTCAGACATAGAAGCTGGAGATGGTTCGACTTCTTATGGATGTTCCATACGATGGACTATGCCGGGCGAGATGACTTTAACAATTTGTTACTCCGAGCAATCTCCTTATTTGGATTAGCAACTATCGGGTCAGGCTTTACCCTATTCTTTATGACTCAAAAAAAACGAAAAAGAAAAAACTAACTTATTATTACTTATTTAAACATGAAAAATTTAACTAAAAATCTATTTACGGTATTCTTGTTTAGTTTCGCTTTTGCTTGTCAAGAGAAAACCACTGAAGAAAATACCCATAATGCAAATCATCAGGAAGAAATGGTAACAGAAAACACCGAAGTTTCTGAATCAAAAATTTCTTTTGAAGATGAAAGCGTATCTAGCTTGATTCAAGCTTATTTATCTCTGAAAGACGCATTGGTTCAAACGGATGGAGAAAAAGCTAAACAAGCTGCTCTCAACCTATTGAATAGCGTACCTGAAGAGTCAAACGAGACAATTTCAATCATAGCAAATGAAGCCAAGAAGATTTCAGAAACTATTGAGACAGAGAACCAGCGGGCCGCATTTGATCAATTATCAGAGCAAATGATTACGTTGGTAAAAAACTCAAAGTTGACAGAAGGAAAGCTATACAAGCAATATTGCCCAATGGCTAAAAACAATGAAGGAGCCTATTGGTTAAGTACCTCAAATGAAATCAGAAATCCTTATTTCGGAGATAAAATGCTGAAATGTGGATCAGTTGAGGAAGTAATTTAATCATTCGCTTTTTTGACTTAACGCCTAAGCCCCGAAGAAATTCGGGGCTTTATTATTTTAGGTTAAATCTAATACCAAAAAAACCTCTAATCCCCTGATTGGGTGCAAAAACATAGGTTGGGTCAAAAGTTAAGGCGTTTGGGTTTTGAGGAGTTGGAATGACAGATCCATCAGGATTAAAATCTACCTGCTTGTCAAAAGGATCAAATGAACGTGCAATGCTATTTGCAGGTGGAGTAAAATTCAGAAGGTTTTTGACTCCTCCATAGACTTCCCATCGATCTCCAAGGGATTTGGATATTTGGATATTTTGTATGCTCCACCATGGGGAATATTCAGCTCTATCGTCCAATTCTCCTAAAAGTGGTAATCTCATAGGACTGTAAACATTGCCCGTATAGTCAATGGACAATCCTATTCTTGACCAGTCATATCCTATTGACCAAACACCCGAAAAACGTTCAGTTAATAGCTGTCTGGTTTTTATTCCTTCTTCCTCTAGAGAAACATCCATTAAAGTTGTCCCTGCCGTGATAGAGAATCCATTAGCCCAAGCGATGTCTAGATTGGTAGATATTCCTTTTGAAACTGCAGAACCGTCCAAATTGGCGTAAATGATCTGATTGGGGTTGCTTTCATAATCAGGAATAATCCTATTTGTGAAATAGGTATAAAATGCCGTTGCATCAACCCCCACAAAAGTGCCATGGTCAGAATAGATTTTCTTCACCAAATTGATGTTTGTATTCCAGCTTTGTTCTGGTTTCAATTCTTCAGCAAATACTACTTCTCTTGCTCCTGTCAATGCAGCATGATCTTCGGTAAAAACATTCGCAACTCGAAATCCATTACCAATTGAAACTCTTAATACTGTTGATTTATCATTTGAAGAAAGCTTGTAATTCAACCTCGGAGAGAAAATCGATCCGTGGACTGAGTTATAGTCATATCTCGCACCAAGAAGGAGACTTTGGGTCTCTTTAAATTTAATTTCATCCTGTATAAAAATCCCAGGCAAATGAATTTGAGAAGCTTGATTAAAGCGACCATCCGAAGAGGCCGTTACTGGAGTATTATCATCGTAATAAGTGAATCTATATGCTAATCCTGTTAATAAATTATGTTTTGAAATCGTTTCAGCCCAGGTCAATTGACCAAAACCTATGTACTGATCTGCCTTATAAATAGTAGTACCATACACAGAATTTTGATGATGACCATTCGCTGAAAACATAAAATTCATGGACTCTGTCGTAGGTAATTGATAAGTTCCAAATGTTTCCCATCTACTAGTATAAATACTTTCACCATAAACCTCCTCTCCTCCTCTGAAACTTTTATTCCAGTTCATTTCTCCTCCCCAACGATCTTCATATACATACCTTCCTGCAATGTTAAAAATTCTATTATCTGGTCTTTTAACATTGAATTTTTGAAAAACTGAAACCCTTTTCGAAAGTGTTAAATCTGTAAATCCATCGCCATTATTGTCTATCGGATTATCATAATAAAATCCATTGATTCCAGTTAGCGATTGAACTTTTGATCCTAAATCGCTTCGAAATCCTATGTCCATATTTAGCTCACCCCAACCTGTACCAAATGCATCAATGGAAATTAATGGTGCTGCTTCAGGATTTTTGGTAATTACATTAATCAATCCTCCCACTGCCTCAGAGCCATATAATGTAGATGCTGGACCTTTGACTACCTCCATTCTATTGATCAAAGATTGAGGAATCCCCGTTAATCCATAAACTGTCGCTAATCCAGAAACAATAGGCATCCCATCTATTAAGATCATTGTGTAAGGTCCTTCCAAACCATTAATATGAATGTCGCCTGTATTGCAGACATTACAGTTGATCTGAGGACGAACACCATTGACATTTTGAAGAGATTCGAAAACTGAAGGAGTAGGATTAGCTCTAAAGAAATTCGCTGAATATACCTCTACAGGAACGGGAGAATCCAATTTTGACACCTCTTGCATGGTACCACTTACGACTACTTCATCCAAGCCAGCATCCATGTTCTCTAAATCAAAAATTAAATTCACGGACTCTGAGGAAGGAACAGAAACCATGGCACTCTTGGTTTTAAACCCAATTCTTGAAACTTGGACTTGATAGTTTCCCGAATCTTTTACAAAGATTTTAAATCGTCCATCTTCATCTGTCACTGCACCAATAGTAGTTCCTTTCAGCAAAACATTCGCAAATTCCAATACTTCACCACCAGATATAACTTTACCTTCTATTCTGTTATCTTGAGAATAAGAAGGAGTATAAAGCACTGATAAAAAAAGGAATAAAAGTAAGAATCGATTCATGAAGGTATCTTGCACTGATTGTATTAGATACGTCAAAAGTAATTTGTTAGATTTGTCTAACAAAATTGTTTTCTAAATATTTTATTTAATATTTGAAGACTGAATCATTAAACATGGCTTCACAGACAGAAGAAAATTACCTCAAATCACTTTTCAATTTGGCTAATGAGGCCGGTGAAGTAAACATATCTGAACTTGCGCAGCAGATGCAAGTCAGCATGCCCACGGTGAATAGTATGGTCAAAACTCTTCAAAAAAACGGTTGGTTGATTTATGAAAAATACAAGCCAGTTACACTTACAATTGAGGGAAAAAAAGTAGCTGCATTGATTATTAGAAAACATCGCTTAACAGAAATGTTTTTGGTGAATAAAATGGATTTTGGATGGGAAGAAGTACATGAAATAGCAGAGCAAGTCGAACATATTCATGCACCAAAATTCTTTGAAAGAATGGATGAAATGATGGGGCATCCAACTGTGGATCCACATGGTTCTCCCATTCCTGATAAAATGGGAAGAATTCAGGAGGTAAATTATTTAGCACTCTCTAAATGCAAAACAGGGCAGTTGGTAGTCTTATCTGCTCTTACCAATTCTTCCACCGAATTTTTAGAGTTCTTAAATAGTCGTGACTTGGGACTTGGAAAAGAGCTTAAAATTATTTCCAGAGAATCTTATGATCAGAGTATGGTGGTGAAATATGAAGGTCATCCATCTGAGACATTGAGTGAAAAAGTATCTGAAAGACTTTTAGTAAGAATTATTAGTGAATAATATTTAATTTTTCACTATTTAAATATCGAAAGAGCATTTAGCTTACACCGATTTACCATTGAGCCCCTAACTTCTCATAGCATGTCTTCTAAAATCTTAAGCAAAAAATTCTTTTTTAAGTATTACCTACTTTTAACTTATTCAATACTCCATCTCATAATTCTTTCTTCATGCACTGAAAAAGACGCTACTTTAAATGGAAACTTTGATGATTGGCAAGTGCTGGGTGCTGCGGAATGGAAGTTTGAGCAAGATGAATTAATTGGTACTGTAAAGGATACTTCGGGATTTGTAATGACCGAAAAAAGGTACACTGATTTTATTTTGGAGCTTGAATTCAAACCTGACACCAGCATCAATTCAGGGATTTTTATCCGTTGCCAAAACCAAGAATTAAGCTTCACGGATTGCTATGAAATCAATATATGGGACCTTCATCCCAACCAGGATTTTCGAACAGGTGCAATTGTAAATAAAACAAAACCACTTCAATTTGTGGAAACAAATGGCAAATGGAACAGCTATAAAATCCAAATTAAGGGAGATCATGTACAAGCTTGGATCAATGAAATTTTAGTTGCAGACTTGAAGGACAACAGTCTTACTGAAGGCTACATTGCGTTGCAAGCGATGGGAAACGGGGAGATTCGATTTCGAAATATTAAATTCAAACCTCTTCCTGGCAATAATTAAAATAGTTTAATACTACCCTTTCCATCCTCTATTTGCTTTTTTCTCCGCTTGTAGTTTTTTGGATTTCAACCGCTTTTCTATAGCTCCTTTACCCGGTTTGGTAGCTTTTCTGGCTTTTCGCTTTTCAAGTCCTTTCCGAATCAAATCATAGAATTTCTTGATTGCAATTTCCTTATTTTGAAGTTGAGAGCGTTTTTCCTGGGCCTGAACTTGAAGAATACCTGCATCGGTTAGTTTTGAGCTAAGTTTTCTCTTTAATACTTCTTTTTCTTCCTCAGTTAAAATCTTTGATTCAAAAAGGTCGAAATTGATTTGGACTTTCGTTTCCACCTTGTTTACATTCTGACCTCCCGCACCGCTAGATCTTGAGGTTAGGAAATTAAGTTCAGGTAAAAATTCACCATTTTCAATTCTTCTTAAGATGGATTTTGTCATGGAATTAAAATGTAAAAGCTTATTAAAGACAAGTTACCAGCTTTCGCTTAAATGAAATAATAACCAATTATAAACTCATTTGCTATAACAGCTTATTTTAAAAACAAATCTTAAGAAAATTGCTAATTTAATACTCCAATATTAATCTCCCCCTATTAATTAACCCAAAATACAATGAAAAACAGAAGAGAATTTTTAATAAAATCAGCACTTGGAGCAGCAGGTTTGCTTGCTGCCCCAGCTTGGCTTCAAGGTGCTCCAAACATCCTCAAATCATTCAACAAACCAAACTCCTTAATCAATGGTGTTCAGATAGGTTGTATTACCTATTCGTTCAGATCAATGCCGGATCAAAGTGCAGAAGCCACCTTGAAGTATGTAACAGATTCTGGGTTAAATGCAATTGAGTTAATGGGAGATC
>NZ_JAHEBC010000186.1 GCF_024642405.1 Algoriphagus sp.
CTTCTTGGATCTCATTAACTAAGTATTCCTGAACAGCAGTTGGACCTTTGATCGCAAGAATATCATTTGGAGTGATAGCTCCATCAGACAATGGCTCACCTGCACGGATAAAGTCATTTTCCTGAACCAGAATGTGTTTCGATAGGGATACCATGTATTTCTTGATCACACCATCTTTAGATTCGATAATGATCTCTCTGTTACCACGCTTGATACCACCATATGTTACTACACCGTCAATTTCAGAAACCACAGCCGGGTTGGATGGGTTTCGTGCTTCGAACAATTCTGTAACTCTTGGAAGACCACCAGTGATATCTCTTGTTTTTCCAACAGATCTTGGGATTTTCACCAATACCTGACCAGCTTTCACTTTTTCTCCAACCTCAACGGCTAAGTGAGCACCTACTGGAATATTATAAGATTTTGACTCATCGCCATAGTTTACAATAATAGCTGGGTTCTTAGTTCTATCTTTAGTATCGATGATAACTTTCTCACGGAAACCAGTCTGGTCATCAGCTACTTCTTTATAAGTGATTCCCTCTACGATTGCTTCAAAATCGATTTTACCATCAAATTCAGAAAGAATTACCGCGTTATATGGATCCCACTTACATAGAGCACCATTTTTAGCAATTTTCTGTCCGTCTTTCACAGCTAACAATGCACCATAAGGAACATGATTAGAAACTAAAGTCTTTCCGGTTTTTGCATCATTGATTTTGATTTCTCCTGATCTACCCATTACTACAGTAACTGGTTCTCCGTCTTTGTTGGTAGTTTCCAACATTCTCAACTCATCGTCAAACTCAACAATACCTTCAAACTTAGCTGTAATACTAGCCTCAACTGCCATGTTAGAAGCTGTACCCCCTACGTGGAACGTTCTCAAAGTCAACTGAGTACCTGGCTCACCAATGGATTGTGCAGCAATAACACCTACTGACTCACCATTTTGTACCATATATCCAGTTGCTAGGTTTCTTCCATAACACTTAGAACATACTCCTCTCCTGGTTTCACAAGTCAAGACTGATCTGATTTCAACTTCTTCAATAGCAGACTCATCTACTCTTGCTGCTATCTCATCAGAGATTTCTATTCCTGCAGGAATAATTAGCTCGTCTGTTAATGGATCATATACATCATGAACAGAAACTCTACCTAGAATTCTTTCAGAAAGTGGCTCAACGATTTCGTCATTGTCTTTCAATGGAAGAACATTAAGTCCTCTCAAAGTACCACAATCCTCTTCTGTTACAATCATATCTTGAGCAACATCCACAAGTCGACGTGTCAAATATCCAGCATCAGCTGTTTTCAATGCTGTATCTGCAAGACCTTTACGTGCACCGTGAGTTGAAATAAAGTATTCCAATACATCAAGACCTTCTTTAAAGTTGGATAAGATCGGGTTTTCGATGATTTCACCAACAGAACCTTGAAGGTTTTTCTGTGGCTTTGCCATCAATCCTCTCATGCCACCTAACTGACGAATCTGCTCCCTTGAACCACGGGCTCCTGAGTGCATCATCATATAGATAGCATTGAATCCTTGCTTATCCTCTTCCATCTGCTTCATCAGATTATTAGTCAAATGAGAGTTGGTTCGAGTCCAGATATCAATTACTTGATTGTAACGTTCGTTATCAGTGATTAGACCCATGAGGTAGTTATTCCAAACCTGATCTACCTCTTCTTTCGCCTTGGCGATCATTGGCTCTTTTTCTTCAGGAATAATAACGTCATTAAGGCCCATGGATAATCCTCCTTGGTATGCACTTTGGAAACCAAGATGCTTAATATCATCCAAGAATTTAGCAGTTCTTGCAATACCACATACTTTGACTACTTGAGCAATTATTTGCTGAAGTTTTTTCTTCGTAAGCAGTTCGTTTACATAACCTACTTCCTCTGGTACAAACTGATTGAAAATCAATCTACCTGCAACAGTATCTATAATTTTTTCAACAATTTGACCGTCAGCCTCTCTTACGTTTACCTTGCACTTGATATTCGCATGCTTAGAGATCACACCTTCGTTCAAGGCAATAACAACCTCCTCAGTACTATAGAAAGTCATTCCTTCACCTGGAACTGGTTCTTCTGGAGTTGATTTTTTGCCTTTTGTAACATAATATAGACCTAATACCATATCCTGAGATGGTACAGTAATAGGAGCACCATTGGCTGGGTTAAGAATATTATGAGCAGAAAGCATTAAAGTAGAAGCTTCCAAAATCGCCTCATGTCCAAGTGGCACGTGTACCGCCATCTGATCACCGTCAAAATCGGCGTTGAATGCTGTACAAACCAATGGGTGAAGCTGGATTGCTTTTCCTTCAATTAATTTTGGCTGGAACGCCTGAATCCCTAATCTGTGAAGAGTAGGAGCCCGGTTAAGAAGAACAGGATGTCCTTTTAATACGTTTTCCAAAATATCCCAAACCACTGGATCTTTACGATCCACTATTTTCTTGGCAGACTTTACCGTTTTTACAATACCTCTTTCGATTAGTTTTCTAATGATAAAAGGTTTGAAAAGTTCAGCCGCCATATTTTTAGGAAGACCGCACTCGTGAAGCTTCAATTCTGGACCTACAACAATCACAGATCGACCGGAGTAATCCACACGCTTACCGAGCAGATTTTGACGGAATCGACCTTGCTTACCTTTCAACATATCAGAAAGGGATTTCAAGGCACGGTTACCATCAGATCTTACCGCATTTACTTTTCTTGAATTATCGAATAGGGAATCAACAGCTTCCTGAAGCATTCTCTTTTCGTTTCTCAAAATCACCTCAGGAGCTTTGATATCAATCAATCTCTTCAGACGGTTATTTCTAATGATAACTCTTCTGTAAAGATCATTTAAATCAGAGGTAGCAAATCTACCACCATCCAAAGGAACTAAAGGCCTTAATTCTGGTGGAATCACAGGAACCATTCTCACTACCATCCACTCAGGGCGGTTTTCGATTCTGGTTCTAGCATCACGAAATGCCTCTACTACTTTAAGCCTTTTAAGCGCTTCCGCCTTTCTCTGCTGAGAAGTATCAGTTGCCGCTTGGTGACGAAGTGCATAGGACAGTTCATCTAGTTCTATTCTTGCCAACAACATTTCCAAAGCTTCAGCGCCCATTTTGGCGATAAATTTATTTGGATCATCATCATCAAGCATATGATTTTCCTTAGGAAGCTTATCCATGATATCCAAGTATTCATCTTCAGTAAGGAAGTCTAAATATTGAACCCCATCTTCAGCTTTGATACCTGGCTGTACTACGGCATAACGCTCATAGTAAACAATCTGATCAAGTTTTTTAGTTGGTAATCCTAGAAGATAACCGATTTTATTAGGTAAAGATTTGAAATACCAAATATGAGCAACTGGTACAACCAGCTCAATGTGCCCCATTCTCTCTCTTCTTACCTTCTTTTCTGTAACCTCTACACCGCAGCGGTCACAGATAATACCTTTATACCTGATGCGCTTGTACTTGCCACAATGACATTCCCAGTCTTTAACCGGACCAAAGATTCTTTCACAGAACAAACCGCCCATCTCTGGCTTGTAAGTTCTGTAATTGATAGTCTCTGGCTGGGTCACTTCACCGTTTGAACTATCCAGAATAGATTCTGGAGAAGCCAAACTAACGGTGACTCTGGAAAAATCGATGTTAAGTTTTTTATTTTTTCTGAACGCCATAGTTTTTTGAAAGATATGTAAAGGGCTCTTGCAAGCCCTAATGAGCTAAATTAATCCAGGGTAATTTCAAGAGCTAAACCTCTTAATTCATGAACCAATACATTGAAAGATTCAGGAATGTTAGGTTTAGGAAGGTTTTCACCTTTCACAATAGCTTCATAAGCTTTTGCTCTACCGATTACGTCATCTGATTTAACTGTCAGGATTTCCTGAAGTACGTGTGATGCACCAAATGCTTCCAGTGCCCAAACTTCCATTTCTCCGAAACGCTGTCCACCAAATTGAGCTTTACCACCCAATGGTTGCTGTGTAATCAAAGAATATGGACCAATTGATCTTGCGTGCATTTTGTCATCCACCAAGTGACCAAGTTTCAACATGTATGAAACGCCGACTGTTACTGGCTGATCGAATTTCACCCCGGATAAACCGTCATATAGGTAAGTTCTTCCATAAGCTGGAACTCCTGCCAACTCCAATTCGTGTGAAACTTCTTCCATAGAAGCTCCATCGAATATTGGTGTAGCATATTTCTTACCTAAAACCTGACCTGCCCATGCAAGTACAGTTTCGAAAATCTGACCGATATTCATTCGGGAAGGTACGCCTAGAGGATTCAATACAATATCCATTGGAGTTCCATCCTCAAGGAAAGGCATGTCTTCGTCTCTAACAATACGAGCTACAATACCTTTGTTTCCGTGACGACCTGCCATCTTATCCCCTACTTTAAGTTTACGCTTTTTAGCTACATAAACTTTTGCAAGTTTCACAATGCCGGCTGGTAGTTCATCCCCAACTTCCAATGTAAATCTATCTCTTTTGAAAAGACCTGATATTTCATTTCTTGAATTGGTATAGTTCTTAACCAATTTAACAATCAAATCATTGGTGTGAGCATCATCTGTCCAATCATCTAAAATGATATCAGAAATCAAATTAGCTTCTTCTGGTACATTATAGTTACTCTCGTCTCTGTAAGGATTTTTAGCTGGGAATAAGTTGTTTTCAATATTCTTCAAATTGAATTTAACACCCTTGCTAATAATCTCATCACCAAACTTATGTCTCACTCCTAAAGATGTTTTTCCATCAAGAAGTGTGACCAATTTATTGATCATTCGAGCTCTGATACCCAATAGGTCTTTTGAATATTTGGCTTTAAGCTTTTCAACTTCTGCCTTAGCCTTAACTCTTACATCTTTATCCTTTTTAGGACGAGCGAAAAGTTTTGTCTCAATTACTACACCATTTAATGAAGGTGATGCTTTTAAAGACGCATCTTTAACATCACCGGCTTTGTCACCGAAAATAGCTCTTAATAGCTTCTCTTCTGGAGTAGGATCAGTTTCGCCTTTTGGAGTAATCTTACCGATGATAATATCACCTTCTTTTACTTCTGCACCAATTCTGATAACACCATTTTCATCCAAATGCTTTACAGCTTCTTCAGAAACGTTTGGAATTTCAGAAGTTAATTCTTCTTCTCCACGTTTGGTATCTCTTACTTCAAGTTGGAATTCTTCTACGTGTATGGATGTAAATACATCTTCACGAACAACTCGCTCAGAAATTACAATCGCATCTTCAAAGTTATATCCTTGCCATGGCATGTATGCCACTTTCAAGTTCTTACCTAAAGCAAGTTCCCCTTCGTTGGTTGAATAACCTTCCACAAGAACTTGACCTTTTACCACTTTTTGACCTTTTAACACCAAAGGAGTAAGGTTTATGGTAGTATCCTGGTTAGTTCTTCTGAATTTGATCAGATCATAAGATTTATATTCGTCGGTAAAATTGACTAATAATTCATCATCTGAAAGATCATATTTGATGGTAATTTTCCTAGCATCCACATAATCAACAATACCATCAGCTTCTGCAATAATCAAAGATCTGGAGTCAACTGCGGCTTTCGCTTCAAGACCTGTTCCAACAATCGGAGCTTCTGCTTTCAATAATGGAACTGCCTGACGCTGCATGTTTGATCCCATCAAGGCTCTGTTTGCATCATCATGTTCCAAGAAAGGAATCAAAGAAGCTGCTACAGAAACAATTTGATTAGGAGCAACATCCATATAACTGATTTCGCTTGGTTCTAGAACTGGGAAATCACCTTCAAATCTTGCTTTAACCTTCTCATTTAGGAAATTTCCTTTGTCATCCAAAGGAGCATTTGCCTGCGCAATATTATTATCATCCTCTTCTTCTGCAGTAAGGAATACAATCTCACCCCGATCCATATTAACTTTCCCATCCTTCACCTTTCTGTAAGGTGTTTCCAGGAAGCCCATTGAATTCACTTTCGCATGAACACAAAGAGAAGAAATCAAACCAATATTTGGACCTTCAGGAGTTTCGATTGTACAAAGACGACCGTAGTGCGTATAGTGAACATCTCGAACCTCAAATCCTGCTCTTTCTCTAGATAGACCACCTGGGCCCAAAGCTGAAAGTCTTCTTTTGTGAGTCAACTCCGCCAATGGATTAGTCTGATCCATGAACTGAGAAAGCTGATTCGTTCCGAAGAAGGAATTGATTACGGAAGAAAGTGTACGAGCATTGATCAAATCGACTGGTTTAAAGTCTTCATTGTCACGTACGTTCATTCTTTCCCGGATAGTTCTCGCCATTCTGGCAAGACCCACACCGAATTGGCTGTAAAGTTGTTCTCCAACTGTTCTAACCCTTCTATTACTTAAGTGGTCAATATCATCGACTACTGCCTTAGAATTTATCAAACCAATCAGATATTTCACGATAGAAATAATATCCTCTTTGGTTAAAACAATTTTCTCTGACTCAATATCGAGACCTAATTTTTTGTTGATTCTGTAACGCCCAACTTCACCAAGATCATAACGCTTATCAGAAAAGAATAAGCTGTGAATTACTTCCCTTGCTGTTGCTTCATCTGGCGCTTCAGTATTTCTCAACTGACGATAGATAACCTCAACTGCCTCTTTTTCAGAGTTTGAATTATCTTTCTGTAATGTATTATAAACGATAGAGAAATCAGCAATATTAACATCTTCCCTGTGGAGAATGATGCTCTTAGAGCCTGAATCCAAGATCATTGAAATATCTTCTTCCGTAAGGACAGTATCACGTTCTAGCAATACCTCATTTCTATCGATGGAAACCACTTCACCAGTATCTTCATCAACGAAATCTTCTACCCAAGTCCTAAGTACCCTTGCGGCTAGTTTTCTGCCTGCAGCTTTTTTCAAAGCATTTTTGGTAGCAGAAACCTCTTCAGACAAACCAAAAAGGTCTAGGATATCTTTATCAGAACCATAACCAATTGCTCGAAGCAAAGTAGTTACCGGGAATTTCTTTTTACGATCGATATAAGCATACATGACATTGTTTATGTCGGTAGCAAATTCAATCCAGGAACCTTTAAAAGGAATAATTCTAGCTGAATAGAGCTTTGTTCCATTGGTATGCTTGCTTTGAGCAAAGAACACACCAGGAGATCTATGCAGCTGAGAAACGATAACTCTTTCTGCACCATTGATTACAAAGGATCCCTTCTCAGTCATGTAGGGAAGGTTCCCCAAGAAAACCTCTTGCTCAATGGTTTCGAAATCCTCATTATCCTCATCGTGACAAAGAAGTCTAAGTTTTGCCTTTAAAGGGACAGAATATGTCAAACCCCTATCAATACATTCTCCTACACTATATTTAGGAGGATCTACTGCATAATCAATAAATTCCAAAGTGAAGTTTTCACGGGAATCACTGATTGGGAAGTTTTCGGCAAAT
>NZ_JAHEBC010000505.1 GCF_024642405.1 Algoriphagus sp.
TAAATGAGTTGCCCTTTTCGAGACAAATGCTTGTTCCTTCACTGCTCACGGCGACGGTGAATCCGTCCATAAGTTTAATAGGATGCATCCAAATTCCCCCCATCTCTCCTTCTACATGCCAGCCCAAATCAGGGAATGTGCCGTCTTGATTTCCGATGAGGTAGAGCCGATCTCCTGCCGTTGTATAAGGGCTTTTCAAGTAGGCTTCTTTGCCTTGGAGTTGTGACAAATCAGCAAGGCTCTCCCAAAGTTCTTGATTTGGTGAGCTTGGGCTGGCGCAAGAAAAAATAAGGATTGAACCTAGAAATAGTAAAAGAGAGTGTTTCATGAACTGATGATTGAAAATTCAAAGTAGGAATTTTTAAATAATATTTTTTTCATGATTCCTCAAAACACTTGAATTAAACAAGCTGTTGGGGCAATATGAAATGTAAACGGGCAATCGTATGGTTTCGAAACGATCTCAGAGTCACTGATAATGAGACCTTGGTAAAAGCAACCCAGTCGGCGGCGGAAATTTTGCCGATCTATTGTTTTGACCCGAGGATGTTTGAGAAGACAGCTTTAGGGTTTCCCAAAACAGGCGCATTTCGATTTCAATTCTTAGTAGAGTCCCTTCGGCAGTTACGAATTCGACTTCAAGAACTCGGTGCCGATTTGATAATTGCCCAAGGATTGCCAGAAGAAAAGTTGATTGAAATTGGGGAAAAGTATTCGGTAGAGAAGATCTTCTTTAGTCAAGAAGTAACATCGGAGGAAGTCGGGGTAGAAATAGCCTTGGAAAAGTCAGCTTGGGCAAAGGGAATTCAAACCGAAAGCTTTTGGCAGAGTACCCTTTTTCACAGCGATGATTTGCCCTTTCCTGTGGCCCAAACTCCAGAAGTTTTTACACAGTTTAGAAAAAGCTTGGAGAAAATTGTTGAAGTCCGGCGAACGTTTCCAGCGCCGCTTACTATAAAATATCCCGGAACGGATACCATTTTCAGTAATGGCGACTTCCCGGAATATTCTCACTTTGGATTGAAGGAGCCTGAACCGGCGTCTGCTTATGTAGAGTTGGTTGGTGGTGAAGACGCAGGTCTCAGGCGAATTCAGTCCTATTTTTGGGAAAAGAATCTCCTAAAAAATTACAAGGAAACCAGAAATGGATTGCTTGGATTTGATTACAGTTCTAAATTTTCTCCTTGGCTTACTTTGGGCTGTATTTCTCCAAGAACAATCTTCGAAGAAGTGAAGCGCTACGAGAGAGAGCGAATAAAGAATGAGAGTACGTATTGGTTGATATTCGAACTGATCTGGCGGGATTATTTTCGATTTATATGCAAAAAACATGGAAACGCTGTTTTCCAAATCGATGGAATTAAGAAACAAATGGACTCCTGGCGAAGGGATAGTGCTGATTTTCAGCGCTGGTGTGAGGGGAAGACGGGAGTCCCTTTTGTAGATGCCAATATGCGTGAATTGAATACCACAGGGTTTATGTCGAATAGAGGCAGGCAAAATGTGGCAAGTTTTCTAGTAAATGATTTGAATATAGATTGGACCTGGGGTGCTAGCTATTTCGAAAGTCAACTGATCGATTACGATGTATGTTCCAATTGGGGGAATTGGATGTATGTGGCAGGCGTAGGTAATGATCCAAGAGAGAATCGGTATTTTAACATAATCCGGCAAGGAAAAAATTACGATAAAGAGGGAGATTTTGTAAGAGCTTGGATACCGGAGCTAGCCTCGATTAATGGCTTTAACATCCATCAACCGGAGGACTTATCCACAGCTAAATTGAAAGAGTTTGGAATTGAATTAGGAAAAACTTATCCACATGCGATGGTTGAAATGGTGAAGTGGGTGTAGGATAAGTAGCCCTCGGAAAATTTTTCGAGGGCTAATCTTCTTCCTCAGATTTATCTTTTGATTGTTGATGTAGATAGTTTGGCTTCCAGAACACAAAGAACCAAATCAACATCCAAACGGAATAAGCATTGGCTATAGAAACATAAGTGCCGAGTTCAAAAATAAAATCGAATTCAAACCGAAGTTCAGGATAAACATAACCCTTACTAAAAAATAC
>NZ_JAHEBC010000018.1 GCF_024642405.1 Algoriphagus sp.
TCTAAGAATAAAATTTATTAACTGTTATCAAATTAGAATTAAATTTTATTTATGGTAGGTATCAATAAACAAAATATTGTATAGGAGCTCGGCTAGATGTTTAAAATAAATTTAATCTTGAATAACTTTTTTAAAAAATTTATTGATTTAACCTGATTATAGTAAAAAATATTATAAAATTGTTTTGAATGGATTATGAAATTTTTAGATTTACCGAATAGACTTGTGGCTACTGCAGTTTTTTATTTGTAAATGACACAGTTTCAGGCTTTTCGATAATTAATTTTTCTTAGGTCCAAAAAATATTATTGTTGAAAGTCTAACACCAGTCAATCTATAACTCATTTAATTTCTAATCATTAATTACTTGCTATGAGAAAAGTTTTATCAATTGCTTTCGCTCTGGTTTTGGTCTTAAGTGCCTCGATTGTGGCACAAGGTCAAACAAGGATTTTGAAAGGAGTTGTGACCGCATCACCGAATATGGAACCAATGCCGGGGGTCACAGTTTTGGACAAAGCCAACCAGACGGGAACCACCACTAATATAGATGGTGAGTATTCCATTTCAGTTAGACCAAATTCAGTTTTGGTGTTCTCTTTTATTGGTTATGCATCTCAAGAAGTTGAGGTGGGAAATCAGTCAGAAATCAATATTAATCTTGTTGAAGATGCCAGCGAACTTTCTGAGTTTGTGGTAACAGCTTTTGGTATGGACAAGAAAGAGAAGTCGTTAGGTTATGCTACTAGTATTATCAAGGGAGATGAATTAATTAAAGTTGGTAATCCTAACGTGGCATCAGCACTTTATGGAAAAGCTCCAGGTGTTAGAATACAAACGGGTGCAGGTGGAGCTACTTCGGCGGTAAACATTCAGATTCGAGGTATTAATTCAATTACTGGTAAAAATCAGCCATTGATCGTTTTGGATGGTGTTCCGATTCGAAATGAAGAAGTAACTAATAATAATTATTGGGGTGATCAGAGATTGAGAGGAAATGGTTTGCTGGATATCAATCCTGCAGATATTGATAATATTTCTATCTTGAAAGGCGCTTCAGCTGCAGCACTTTATGGATCAGAAGCAGTAAATGGTGTCGTTTTGATAACCACTAAAAAAGGAACTGCTAGCCAAAAAGGAATGCAAGTAGATTTTAATACCAATTTTTCTATTGATGAAATCGCCTATTTACCTAGATACCAGAATGTGAGAGGCCCAGGTATGCCTTCTCATATCCAAAACTTAGGTCAAGCAGAAGATGGTTTTAATTATACTCAGGATGGTATCCGAACAGTGCCAAATACTACTACAAATTATGGTCCTAAATTCGATGGTAAGCCAATGCAGGCTTGGGACGGGATATCTAGACCTTATGTAGCACAGGAGGATAACTACGCAGCACTTTTCAATAACCCGATAAGTTCTCAAGTGAACGTGGCGATTTCTAATGCGACTGATAAATCTAACTTCCGCCTTTCATTGACTCGTCAGGACAATGAGGCCTTGAGTTTGAATTCAAAAAACAGCAAGAACATTGTGAACTTAAATGCGAGCTACAATGTAAATCCAAGATTGAAAACTGATTTGATGATTAATTATATCAATCAGAATACTAAAAACAGGCCTTATTCTATCGACCGGATGATCAATAACTTCGGTGGAATGATGACACGATTCGATAACGGAGAATGGTATTTAGATAAGTACCAGACCTCTAGAGGATATAGATTTGTAACAGGAAACGGACAAAGTTTAACGCCTGATGAAAACATTACAGGAAATGGTTTTAGAGGAGATATTGCAGATTATGTTTGGAGAGTAAATAAAAATTTATCCTCTGAAGTTAGTAATCGTGTGATAGGTAGTTTGACAAATCACTTTCAGATCACAGATGATTTAAATCTTAGAGCGAGAATTTCTACAGACTTCACAAATAGATATTCTGAGTTCAGTAATTATTCTACTAGACCATTAGCTTTTGGCCCATCTGGTGCTTTTGGGATGAATACTGAATTGTTCAGCATTCTTTATGGTGATGTGATGCTTAATTACTCCAAAAAGATTACTGAGGAAATCACGATTAGTGCAATGGCTGGTTATACAGCAAGAAAGGAAAGTTTCAGTAATGTAGGCAGAAGTACAAACGGAGGTTTGAGTACAGAAAACCTATTTGATATCGTTGCCTCTACAAATATTCCTAATTCTAGTTCAGACAGATCTTATAGAGTTATTGATGCGTTTTTGGGAACTCTAAATTTCGATTATAAGAATGTTTGGTTTGTAGAAGGTACTATTCGTAGAGATCGAATTTCGACGATGAATCCTAATAACAATGCTTTTGTTTACCCTTCGGTAAATACAAGTTTTGCAATCTCTGATGCTGTTACTTTGCCAGAGTTTATTACTTTCTCCAAGCTTAGAGGTTCTTGGGGTATTGTAGGAAACTACCCTGATATTTATAGAGCAAATATTGCATACTCTCAAAATTCTTTGGGTGTGCAGCAACCAGGAGGTTCCAATGTACTTTATACTACCTTACCTTCTGCATTTGGAAATGATGGAATCAAACCAGAGCAAAAGCATGAATTTGAATTTGGATTGGATACTAGATTCTTTAACAATCGTTTCGGTTTAGATATTTCTTATTACAATGCTCAGATCAGAGATCAAATCCTGCCTTTAACATTGCCTACTTCATCAGGTGCTTCTTCAGTTTTGACCAATATTGGTACACTTAGAAATACAGGGGTTGAACTATCGTTGAAGGGAGCTATTGTGCAAAGCCCTAATTTTTCTTGGAATATGACATTAAATGTTGCCAAGAATGTGAATAAAGTTGAAAAGCTCGCAAACAATGCTACTGAGCTACTTCATGCAGATTATGATGGAAATGCTGCACAGCTTCGTTCAGTTGTTGGTAGACCAATGGGCGACTTTTATGCAAGACCAATCGCAACAGATGCAAATGGGGATAAAATTGTACAGCCAAATGGTCTATACAAAATTGACGACCAGAATTGGATTCAAGTAGGTAATGCCATGCCTGATGCAGTTGGTGGATTTATTAATGAATTATCCTACAAGAATTTTTCTCTATCGGCAGTTGTAGACTTCCAGATTGGTGGAAGTGTGATGCCTACGGGTATCAATTGGATGAAAAGCCGTGGTTTGACTGAGGAAAGTTTGAATTTTATGGATGAGGCAAGCGGTGGATTAGCCTATTACATTAATGCTGATGGGCAGGGTATTCAGATAGATCATTCAGCAGGACAAGGACCAAATGGTGAGACAGTTTACCACGATGGTATGTTGATGGATGGAGTTGTTGCAGATGGTTCTCCGAATTCTAATGTGATTTCTCAGGCTTATTACTATTGGAATACTTATAACTGGGGAGGACCTCAGTATAGCCAGTCAAGATATGAGCTATACATCCAAGATAACGATTACATTAAAATGAGAGAATTGTCATTGGCATACACTATTCCAAATCGCATTACTTCTAAGATTGGAGCTTCTAATGTAAACATCTCAGTATATGGTAGAAACTTGTTCTTCTTTTATAGAAACATAAAGGATTTAGATCCTGAAGTTTTAACTGGAGGTTCTAGATGGACACAGACGTTGACAAGTGCTGGTACAAACCCTGCGACAAGAACAATGGGTGTCATGTTAAGAGCTAGATTCTAAATAGTTGTTTCAAGATCAAAACATAATTAAGATGAATTTTAAGAAAATATTTATATATGGATTACTGATCAGCGGCTTGGCCAGCTGTACAGTAGAGGATTTTGAAGAGAACTATACAGATCCTTCAAAACTTTCCGAAACAACGGTAGGAAAGCAGTTTACTGGAATGATTTTTACAAATCGCCAGTCCGTTTTGCCTTCGTATTGGGATTACTTTGTAATTAAAAGAATCACAACCAATAGATTTACTCAAGCTGTTGGCTGGGTAAATGTTGAAAATCAGTATGTTCCAGGATCAGCAGCGGTTAACGATAGATGGAATAACTATTACAACTTCATGGCTCAATATCGTGAGCTTCAAAAAGTTTATGATGGTTTATCGGATTTGCAAAAAACTGATAACCGTATTTACATGATTGCTGCAGCTACCTATTTCTATGATCATACGCAACAAGTAGTAGATTTTCATGGAGATATTCCTTGGAGTGAGGCAGGAATGCTTAGTATCAATGGTGGTGATTACACAAAATCATATGCGGGGTATGACACTGCTACTGAAATCTATACCAAAATGCTGGATGATTTGGCCGGGTTTGCTGATGAACTTCAAACTTTAACTATCAATCCTGCTGTGCAGGTTGAGTTTCAGACGCAAGATTTGATAAACCGTGGAGATATTACGATGTGGTTGAAATATATCAATTCATTGAGATTGAGAATGCTTACCAGAGTAAGCGGTACAAGTGAGTTGGGAGCAAGAGCTAAAACAGAAATCAATTCCATTTTATCAAATCCAGGGAAATATCCTATTGTTAGTGATAATGAAAGCAATATCCTTTGGAATATTTATTCCTTAGGAACACTTCTTCCTGCTAATAATTTCCAGAGTGGCCTTGAAGATTGGGATGGCAATCTCGCCGGAAAAGATATTTTGGATCATATGGTAAACAATGAGGATCCAAGATTGACATATGTTTTCCAACCTGGAGTTAATGCTGAGGGAGAATTTATGGGGCTTGACCCTTTGATGAATCCAACTGATCAGAATGCTTTGGTACTAACTCAAACGTTGAGTACATATAACTTTTCTACTATTAGTAGAAACCAGTTTTTCCCAGGGGTACTGATTACATCTGCTGAAGTTCATTTAATGGCTGCTGAGTTTTATTTAAAAGAGAATCAAGATGACATGGCTAAAATGCATTTTGAGGAGGCTATTAAAAAGTCTATTGGTTTCTATGAGTATTTGAGAAGTATCAGTAATAACACTGAGTCAGGTGACCCAGTGATACCTACCGATGAATCAATTGATAATTATTTGTCAATGGATGGAGTTTCATGGGATGCGGCATCCAGTATGGATGAAAAGTTGACATTGATCGCCGAGCAAAAATGGCTTCACTTTAATGTTGTTCAGCCAAATGAAAGCTGGCATGAAGTAAGAAGATTGAATAAACTGGATTTAAAATTCTGGGAGGATAACTCCAATCAACAAAGCTTGCCACCTGCTAGATGGACGTATCCAGGCTCAGAGCAGACTTACAATACAGAGAATTATTCTACTGTACAGGCAGACGATAAATTGGGTAATAAGATTTTTTGGGATATGAATTGATGGTTCCAAAAATCTAATCATTAAAAACCTCTCAATTTTTGAGAGGTTTTTTTAGTTTAAATTCCTTGAATTTGCTAATCATTAAGTGAATAAAATTTGGTTGTATAATTATAAAACAAAATATAAATTGGTTATTAAATTAATTCACTGTTTACTTTTTGAAAAAAATTACTTAATTACATAATATTTTATTTAAAATATTATGTAATTGTTTTTTTATCTTTTTTAAAATATTTAGATTTACTAAAGAGGTCTGAATACGAATGACTTTTATCAATCCTTTATTGTAAAGAGTTCATTTACAGTTTTTTTCATTCTTCCCATTCAATTTTATCAAGTTGTTTTGTATGTATTGAAAGAGCTTAAAGGCCAAAATTAAATTTTAATTATTTCTAACCATTAATTACCAACTATGAAGAAAATTTTATCAATTACTTTCACTTTGGTTTTGACGCTGGGGGCGATAGCCTTTGCTCAAGGTCAAAGTAGGGTCTTGAGAGGAGTTGTGACAGCATCCCCGGATGGGCTTCCCATGCCAGGAGTCACAATTCTTGACAAGAGTAATCAGACGGGTACGACCACCAATGTGGATGGAGAGTATTCGATTTCTGTAGGGCCAAATTCAGTTTTGGTGTTTTCATTTATCGGTTATGCTACCCAAGAGATTTCTGTAGGAAACAGAACCGAGCTAAATGTTAATCTGGAAGAGGATGCTAGTGAACTTTCTGAAGTTGTTGTTACTGCTTTAGGTATCAGTAAAGAGAAAGAGAAACTTGGTTATTCTGTAACAGAGGTAAATAGCGAATCTATCAATAAAGCACGTGAAACAAACGTGGCAAATTCTTTGGCTGGCCGAGTAGCTGGTTTAGTTGTAAAAGGAACTAATAGTGGCCCTGGCGGAACTTCAAAAATCACTTTGAGAGGTTTGCCAAGTATTAGTGGAACAGGTTCTCCATTATACATTATCAACGGTATTCCTATGGATAACTCCCAGAGAGGTTCAGCCGGTCAATGGGGTGGTAGTGATAACGGTGATGGTATTGGTAACTTGAGCCCTGATGATATTGAAACTATGACCGTATTGAAAGGTCAGGCTGCTTCTGCACTTTATGGTTCAAGAGCTTCAAATGGTGTTATTTTGATAACCACTAAAAAAGGTTCAAAAGGCAGTGATTGGAGTTTAAATTATAATTTGAACTACATGGTTGAAAATCCCGTAGATTTCACGGATTTTCAACAAGAATATGGTCAAGGAGTAGGAGGAATTAAACCTACTACTGCCACTGATGCCCAAACAACAGGAAGATTTGCTTGGGGTGCCAAGATGGATGGTAGTTCTGTAATTGGTTTTGATGGAAATCAATATCCTTATTCTCCAACCAATGACGGATATCTTGATTTTTACAGAACTGGCTCGAATTTCACTAATACTGTTTCTGTTGCGAAAGGTCTTGGTGATGATGGATCATTCAGATTATCTCTTTCTAATCTGAATTCTAAGTCTATCGTTCCAAATAGTGATGTAGACAGATTAAGTATCAACTTGAATGTAGAACAAAATATTACAGATAAGTTGAATGTAACGGCCATGATTAATTACATAGATCAGCAGTCAACAAATATCCCTTTCTTAAGTGACGGGCCTAAAAATCCAAATAACTTCTTATTCCTTGCTCCAAATATTAGCCAAAGCATTTTTGCTCCTGGTTATGATGAGTTAACTGGAGCCGAGACGGTATTCAGTGATGATATCTATGTGACAAACCCATATTTTATTGTTAACCAGGGGATAAATGATCGGGGAAGAAAGCGAACTATTTCAGCAATTTCAACCAAGTATAGCTTTACTAAAGACATTTATGCAATGGTTAGAATGGGTAATGACGTTTCTAATGATGATTTTTACAGCATTGACCCTACTGGCTTGGCATATTCCGCAAACTTGAAAGGAAACTTGAATGGAAGGGGACAATCAACAACTTCAGAATTTAACTTAGATGGTATTTTAGGGGCAAGAATTGATTTGACTGAAGATATCGAGCTAGATGCCCTTGCTGGTGTGAACATGAGAAATAATAAGTTCGAATCAGTAGGTGTAGGAGGAAGCAGATTCGTTCTTCCATATTTATATTCACCATTTAACGTGGAGAACTTTTCACGTTCTTATTCTTACAATGAGCGTGAAGTACATTCTGCCTACTATTCATTTGGATTCGGATTCAAAGATTTCTTAACATTAACTACAACAGGTAGATATGATGTTTACAGTACTTTACCGACGAATAACAATAGTATTTTCTCACCTTCTATAGCTGCTGCATTTGTATTCGATCAATTAATTAACATTCCAGCACTTGATTTCGGTAAATTGAGAGCTTCTTATGCTGTTACCAGTGGTGAACCATTTGCTGCTTATCAAAGTACTTTCTACTATAATTCAGCAAATTCTTATAATGGAGTTCCAGCAGGATCTTCTCCTTTATCTTTGCCAAATCTTTCTTTGAAACCATTTACGACCGACGAATATGAGTTTGGTCTTGATTTGAGTTTCTTCAATAACAGATTAGCATTTGATATAGCTTATTATAAGAAGACAACAAATAACGAAATCATGAATGCTAATTACAGTATTACTTCTGGTTTCAATAGCGCTGTAGTTGCAACTGGATCTACAAGTAATAAGGGTCTTGAAGTTTTAATTACTGGTAAGCCTATCCAAACTCCAGAATTTACTTGGACCTCATCTTTCAACCTATCAAGTGTTAAAAATTTGGTTGTAAGTACAGACCCTAATAATAATCCTATAAACTTAGGTCAAACAAGAGGTACTTTGGGTAATGCTATCACTGCGTATGTAGTTGGAGAAGCTGGGCCTCAAATTAGAGCCTATGACTATGCTTACAACAGTGATGGGAGCATTATGGTAAATGAAGCAGGTTTACCTGTTAGGGGCGAGCTTATTAATATGGGATCTGTTTTACCAACACTTTATGGAGGTTGGAATAACGAATTCAATTATAAAGGTGTCTCATTCTCTTTCTTAATTGACTATAGTTATGGAAACAAAGTACTTTCTGCCACTGAGTTTTATTCAATTTTCAGAGGAATGAATCAAATGACTCTTGAAGGTAGGGAGTCTGGTGTTACTAATGGTGGAGTTACTGCTCCTGCTGAGGATTATTACAGAGCCTTAGCTCAAAATGTAACTAGTACCAGTGTGGTAGACGGGGACTTTATTAAGTTGAGGCAAATGACCCTAGGTTATTCTTTGCCTGCACAATGGTTTGGAAATAATCCAGTTTTGAAAGGTTTGGATATCTCATTAGTAGCAAGAAACTTAGCCATATTAATGCGTAAAGCAGATAATATAGATCCAGAGGCTAGCTTTGGTTCAAATATTAACTACACTGGTATAGAAGGTACTAGTTTACCTAGTACGAGATCTTTCGGGTTTAACCTTAATTTCAAATTAAACTAATCATGAAAAAATATATTAGCATATTTCTTACCGGTATATTTCTAGTCGTAGCAGGCTGTGATGGTGACTTTGAGGAGATCAACACAGACCCTAACCGAGCTGATGGGAGTGTATTCGATCCAAATTTAATTTTGCCGACCGTATCTTATAATTACGGTAATATGATGACAGGATATTCTGGAGCGATACTTTTTCAAAGTATGTGGATTCAGGCTATGGCTTCAACTTCTACCGGCGGAGCAAACTACTATTCCAATGCGGATAAATACGTAGCATCTGGAAGTACGAATAGTTACATTCAAAACGTATGGGGTGCAGGATTTTCAGGAGCATCTAGAGTTTATCAAATGCAAAGTTTAGCCGAAGAAAAAGGCTTCACAAATTTATATGCAGTTGGTGAAATTTTTAAAGTGCTTACTCTTTCTTTTGTTTCCGATATTTATGGAGATATCCCATATTCTGAAGCATTATTAGCAGAAGAAGGAATTACCCAGCCAAAGTATGATTCTCAGTCTGAACTATATATGGCTATGCTTTCTGATCTAGAAACTGCTCTAGGATCAATTAACGATTCTGCAGATCCAGTAAGGAATGACGTTCTATATGGAGGCGACCTTTCTAAATGGAGAAAATTAGGTTATTCTTTAATGCTTCGTATGGCAATGAGATTAGTAGAAGTAGATCCTTCTACGGCTCAGTCTTATGTTCAAAAAGCAGTTGCTGGAGGAGTTTTTAGCTCTGTTGCAGATGAAGCTGTCTTAGTTTCGGATCAAGGAAATGGTTATGCAAACTCAAGTGCCAATGCATTGAATGTAACGGACGATGTATATGAAGTTCGTTGGTCAGCTAAGATGATTGATTTCTTAAAATCAAACGATGATCCTAGATTGCCTATAATTGCTGAAGTTCCACCAGCCGGACTTTCAGCTAATCGTGATGGTAATGTTGTCGGAGATAATGATCCAAGTATTCAAATCGGTTTACCAAATGGTTTTGACTTGAAAGGTGGAGAAACAGATATTACCAAATCTGCAAATTATCCAGGACCTACCGGGACAGGTGGTGATTTAGCTCCAATTGGTGCCTATTCTAGACCCACAGCTATTTACAGAGATAGAAATGCTCCTGTATTTATTCTTACTTATGCGGAAGTTCAGTTCTTGCTAGCAGATGCAGCCACAAGAGGTTATTCAGTTCCAGGTTCAGCTTCAGCATATTATGCTAATGGTTTGACTGGTGCTATGGTATCTTTAGGCAAATTTGGTGGCGGAAGTATTTCAGCAGGAGATGCTGCTGATTTCGCTGCCGAGAATCCATTGGATACAAGCAGTGAAGCTAGTGCTTTAAAAATGATTAATGAGCAAATCTGGGCTGCCACCGGATTGTTTGCTAATTTTGTTGAGTCTTGGAATAATTGGAAGAGAACTGGTTATCCTGAATTAACTCCAGTTAAATACACTGGTAATTTCTCAGGTGGACAAATTCCAAGAAGACAGCCTTACCCTGCTTCTGAAAGTACAACTAACCCTGAAAGTTTAGCCAATGCTATTTCAAATATGGGTGGTGATACTTGGGTAAATAAAGTTTGGTGGGATAATTAATATTTCATAAAAAATATTTATACATTTTAGAAAGAGGTTTTGATTAAGTTCAAAGCCTCTTTCTTTTTAATTTATATTAGATTTATGAAAATTGTGATTAGTTCAATTCAGAATAAATGTTGATTGGAGTAGATATAGGAGGTTCTCATATTTCCGCTGCCAATGTGCAGTTGGAAAATGGAGATGCAAATGTTTCAAATTTTCAAGAAGCAATCGTCGATACTTTTAACAATAGGGAATCGATTATAGAGGCTTGGTCGAAAGTTATTTTAGAAGTCTCTGACAATTCAAATCATATCAAAGTAGGAATAGCAATGCCTGGACCTTATGACTATGAAAATGGTATTTCTTTAATAAAGAATCAGGGGAAAATGGCTTCTCTTTACCAACTATCTGTCAAAGAACTGCTTTCCGAAAGATTAGGAATTCCTACTTTAAATATTGTTTTTACGAATGATGCAGAAGCTTTTTTAGCAGGTGAAAGTTATGCTGGTTCCGGTAGAGATTTTCAAAACTCTTTAGGAATTACATTAGGTACCGGTTTAGGATCTGCAATTAAAATTCATGAGGTTATAAAAGATGGAAAGCTTTGGACAGCACCATTTCGGGATGGAATTGCGGAGGATTATTTGGGTACGGCTTGGTTTAAGAAATATGCTAAACAGGAATTTGGTATTGAGATTTCTGGAGTAAAAGATCTTATTGACCCGGACTTTGATGGAGCTGTTTCTACTCGGATTTTCAAGTCATTTGGAAGGGCCTTGGGAGAATTTCTTTTCCCCTATTTGATTCGACTACACTCAGAAGGAGTAGTGTTAGGAGGTAAAATCAGTTTGGCTTCCGAATATTATTTACCAACAACAAAGTCCTATTTGGAAATGATGGGCTATCCTGTTTCTTTCAAAATATCTGAATTGGGAGAAAGATCAGCTTTGGTCGGGGCTTGCTTGCCATTCATTTCAAACTAGAAAAAAGTGAAAATTACGAAGCTTATAATTTTATTGAATTTAATCTTTCTTTCAAGTGTCCAGCTTGTTTTTGCTCAGACTTCATACGATTTGATTATAGTTGGTGGAGGAGCAAGTGGTACTGCCGCAGGAATTTCTGCAGGAAGATTAGGTATGAAAACGTTAATAATAGAATCCACGCCTTGGCTAGGAGGAATGCTGACTTCAGCAGGAGTATCTGCAATAGACGGAAATCATCGCTTGCCTTCCGGCATATGGGGAGAATTTAAATCTCAATTGGAAGAGTATTATGGAGGCCCAGAAAAACTTTCAACAGGATGGGTGAGCAATACACTTTTTGAACCTAAAGTAGGAAACGAGATTCTACAGAAAATGGCCGCTTCGGT
This sequence comes from Algoriphagus sp., assembly GCF_024642405.1. GTDB lineage: Bacteria > Bacteroidota > Bacteroidia > Cytophagales > Cyclobacteriaceae > Algoriphagus. The sequence goes on from NZ_JAHEBC010000018.1 coordinate 11,739, forward strand.
TGATAATTTGACGGTAACTTTTGAAAGTGATTGGAAAACTGCTGATTATTCCCAAAAGCTTTGGACAGTTACTTTTATGAAAAACGGAGAGTCTTTTACAGTTAAAGCTCCAATGCTCATTGATGCCACAGAACTTGGTGATGTTGCAGCAGCTCAGGGTTTACCCTATCGATTAGGAATGGATGCCAGAGATGAAATAGGAGAAAGCTTTGCACCTGAAGAAAGTAATTCTATCATTCAGGACCTGACCTATGTGGTAACCCTTCAGGATTATGGAAAAGGGGTTGATAAAACTATTCCTGAACCTGCCAACTATGATCCTACAGAGTTTGCCTGTGCTTGTGCACATGCCGACCCCATTTCAGAGAATGATCCTACGCTCGATTGTGATAAGATGATCAGCTACGGTAAGCTTCCAAATGGTAAATACATGATCAATTGGCCGAATTGCGGCAATGATTACTTTTTGAATCTCATAGAAATGAAACCGGAAGAGCGAACACTTGCTCAAGAGGATGCAAAACAAGCTACGTTACGATTCACCTATTATATCCAGCATGAACTAGGCTATGCGCATTTAGGAGTTGCGGAAGATGAATACCCAACAGAAGATAATCTTCCAATGATACCCTATCATCGTGAATCGAGGAGGTATGAAGGTTTGGTTGATTTCACCTTACCCTATGTGAGAACTCCTTATGAGGCTCCAAATCCTATGTATCGAACAGGTATTGCAGTTGGTGATTACACGATTGATCATCACCATAAAAAGAACTTAGAAGCACCCGCCATTGATTTTATTAAGATTCGGATTCCTTCTTACAATGTTCCTTTGGGGGCTTTGATCCCAAAAGATCATCCTGCGCTGATACTTGCTGAGAAAAGTATCTCTGTTTCTAATATCGTGAATGGAGCCAGTCGACTTCAGCCTGTTGTTTTGGGGATTGGTCATGCAGCAGGGGTTCTGGCTGTCGTTGCGGTGAAAGAAAAGAAAGAACTGCAGGAGATATCGATTCGTGAAGTTCAGTCTCTGTTATTGGCTCAAAATGCCTATATCATGCCTTTTCTAGATATGAATCCTCGAGACAATCATTTTAAAGCCATGCAGAAAATAGGAGCGACAGGCATATTGAAAGGGGAGGGGGTTCCTTATCTCTGGGCAAATCAAACCTGGTTTTATCCGGATCGATTGGTGACAGAATTTGAATTGATCGATGGTTTGAGACCTCTTTATTTGGAGCTTAAAGACTATTGGGGAGCCTCAGGAGATTATTTAACTGGAGCAAGAATCCAGCAATTGATAGAAATCGTCAAGCCAAATACGCCTTTATTGGAAATCGCTCAAGCTTGGAAAAGAAAAGGCTTAGATGGTAACTTTACCACAGAAGCCAAACTCAATAGACTGCAGGTTTCGGTACTTTTGGATGAGTTGCTAGATCCTTTTTCAAAGGAAGTGGGCTGGGAAGGGAATTTTAGATAAAAATAATTTTTACTCATCGATTCTCCCATGCTTTCTCAAACCAGTTCCGTCTGACTCTGTTAATGCATCTCCCATATCTGCTCTTGCCTGATCCGCCAATTGATTCATTATAGCAACTATTTCAGGATTGTTTTCAGCAATATCGGTTGTTTCATTGGGATCGGAAGAAAGATCGAAAAGTTCTGCTTTTTCCAAGTTAAGCATGTGATATTTTACTGGAATTCCATCATTTCTCAAGAGTGTTCCTTCTGGAATACTTCGATATTTATGTGGTAAGACCATCTTCCATTTACCATAAATTACTGCCTGTAATTCATTCCTATTATAGTAAGCATAATAGGCTTTTGGCTCCATTTCTTTCCCTTCTAAAATTGGTAGAATACTTCTGCCATCAATTGGTAAATCCGGAAGTTTTGAGTTTGTTATGTCAGCTAAAGTTGGAAGTATGTCGATCGTCATAGCAGCTTGGTCTTCCACCTTTCCTGCAGGAAAATGATCTGGCCAAACGAATATTCCAGGCTCTCTGATTCCTCCATCCCAAGAAGTGCCTTTCCCTTCTTTCAATCCACCTGTTAAACCGGCATGACCTCCGTAAGATAACCAAGGGCCATTGTCAGAAGTGAAAATTATAATCGTGTTCTCCGAAAGACCCAATTCTTCCAACTTTGCTCTTACTTGTCCTACAGACCAATCCACTTCCATCATGACATCTCCATAAAGACCTTGCTCGGATTTCCCTTTAAACTTATCCGAAACAAATAATGGAACATGTGTCATACTATGTGCAAAATATAGGAAAAAAGGAGCGTCTTTACTTTTTTCAATAAACTTGATCGCCTCTTCCGTATAATTTGTGGTTAGCATACTTTGATCATCAAGCGTATCAATAATAGCTGCATTTCGGTACAAAGGAAGTGGAGGGTAATAGTCCTTAACTTCTGGGTGATGAGGCCACATATCATTGGAATAGGGTAGACCATACCAAAAATTAAAGCCTTGTTCAGTAGGTAAGAAGGAAGGTTGGTCACCTAAATGCCATTTCCCAACCATCCCCGTTGCATAACCGTTAGCCTTAAGCATTTCAGCGATAGTAGTTTCCTCAGGATTTAATCCATGAGTTGCCGTATGATCCAAGGCTCCAAAAATCTCTAATCGATTAGCATAGGTACCTGTTAAAAGAGCAGCTCTTGATGCGGAACAAACCGCATGAGGAACGTAAAACTGAGTGAACCGAACGCCATCAGCTGCCAATTGATCCAAGTTTGGAGTTTTCCACTCGGTAGCTCCATAGACACCCAAGTCGCCATACCCCATGTCATCTGCAAAAATTAAAACAATATTTGGTTTTGAAGTTGCTTCAGAAATTTCAGACTCAGTTGATTTAGTTTGACAAGACGTAAAGCCAATTAATATTGAAAGAAATGAAAAAAGATAAATTGACTGATTGAATCGCATAACTTAGTTTTTTTCTAGTTCTGTAGTATTAATTAGTAGTTCCTACTTTTGACCAAATCATATCACCGATTTGCTCTCCCTGTTTAACACCTTCTTCGATGGCATCTCTAAAGTGAATCCCTCCATAAAGTCTTGAAATCGCGGCTTCTTCTGAAGCAAGTAAAAAGGACTTAAAAGATCTTTCCGGCAGTCCAAAATAGGTTTCTGAACTATCAATAAATTCGAAATTATCCCCGAAATATCCAGTCAAAACTACAGCCGAAGCCCTGCTTATAACAGAATGACCAGAAGTGTATTCAGGAAAAGGAGGAGTTTGCAAAAGTGGTTTCCAGCGCTGATCCATCTTTTGATTGATTACTGTTTCAGGACGGATCCTATCCGTATCATATTTTGCTTTCCAGCAGGAAATAAAAGCGTCATGTAGGGTAAGTCCCACTAAGGCATGAACATAGGCCGTTTCGGCGAAAGAAAGATTAGCCTTTTGCGCAGCAATTCCAGTAATTCCAATCCAATGTCCACCGGGTGAAATCTTCTTAACTCCTATGGCCATATGGCCGGAAAACTCCACTTTGAAAGGATTGCAATCCCAGAAATTGGCAATTAATTTCCTTTCCTCATTTAGTTCATTGGTCGTATTATAAACTTCCATTAACTGTTTATGGAAAGAGCTGCCTTCTTTCATATCAAAAGGTGCCATTGGAGCGGGATCAAAATCATCTAAGTTTTCGATAAAAAATGGTTTGATGGTTTTCCACTCAGGTTCTACAGCAGCAATATAAGCAGGTGGGGTGGGGTACCAAAAACCTTCTCCCTTTTGAGGGGTATAGCGAGTCAAAGTTGATAGTTGAAGGTATCCGTCTTTTTTGGCAACCTCCATTACTTTAGTCGCTACTTCTGTTGCAAAGTCAATATGGGATTGAAGTGTTTTTTTTCGAATGATTTTATCTTTTAAAGCCTTTTCAATCCATTCCTTTTGCTTTTCTTCCAATAAGTAACCAGAGGGCATAATAGCCTGTCCAACTTTTAACATAGCCAAAATCCCCACAAATTCAGGTGAGGTTACGGGATTGTTTTCTATGTTCCATTCATAATTTTTAAGATAGGAAGTTTCTATTATGTCCTCATACCTAAAAATTGAACCTTGACTTTTCATTACCAGATAAGAAGCCAAGTTGGAATAAGCATAAATTCTAGCAGCCACAGGAGGGCTTGCTACATCGGTGACCATGACCTCAGTTATATGAAAAAGTTCTTCAGCATAAATTTTTGACCAATTAGGCTCTTCAGAATTACCTAATTCAGTATTAATGGGGATTATACCGATTAAAGAAAGAATAAGAGATATTTTAATCAATAAATTCATTTGATTTGAAAGCTTTGCAATGCCTGCTGATTGATTCCAAATAGGATTTGTGTTGCAGAAGGGGTTTTAATAGGTAAGATTGATTTTATATCTCCCTTGATAGCAAGGCCAGATTCAATTGGCGAAATTGCTTCAAAGTTACCTTTTCCGTCTCCCAACATTACCAATCCTAAACCAGCATCTATTTTACCAATACGGATTCTTGAATAAGTTTGATTTCCACCAAAAATTAAATCCAGATTTCCATCTCCGTTTAAATCAATAGGTAGAATTGCAAATACGGGAAATGACTGTGCTAGTTTAGGTAAGGATTTTACTTTGAACCCACTCTCTGTATTTTCTAAATAAATAGATTCTAGGGTATTTGCTTCAAGCATTTGGGCATTTTCTAGCTCCTTTGTTGTAAAAAGATCATGCATTGTGGCAGTAGAATAAGAAGCATAATCTGTAAACTTACTTCTCATACTGACCATTTGATCTAAGAGTTCATCCCTACTTGGGAAGGGATACATTTTGTCACCTACAAAACATTCTAATATTGGATCTATCGAACCATTTTGATCAAAATCTGAGGCATATAGCCGAAGCACTTTTTCTTCACTAACTTCAAATTGGGAGTTTAGACCAAAGTTACCCGCGACTAAGTCCATATCCCCATCTCCGTCCATATCAGCTTTAGCGAGACTTCCCCACCATCCGGATAATTCAGTTTCAAAAAATGATAATGTCTGATTTTCAAAACCAGAACCAGTATTAATCAGAGTTGTAATTGGTAAAAATTCACCTGCAAGAATTAAATCCATTTTACCATCTTGATTAAGATCAATTTGTTCAGAAGAAGTGATCAAACCAATTTTTCCTTCGTTTGGCAAATATTCTAATGATGCATCAGTAAAGTTACCTTGTCCATCATTAATCAGAATTTTACTTTCAGGAATAATGGGGTATTTACCAGGAATTAATCTTGCTCCTACGAAAAGATCCAAATTCCCATCTCCATTTACATCAATCGCTTGAGCTGTACCTGTGCTGAATTTATAATCTGGAAAGGAAACCTGTTTAGTTAATTTGCCATTACCATCATTTAAATACAAACGATCTTGAAGAGCTTCATCTGAACCTATATAATCATGATATCCACCACTTCCGATAAATAGATCTTGCATACCATCCCCATTAAAATCCGCAAAAATGGCTACAGCATCGGTATACTCAGGAGTACTCCGAAAACCTGAATTCAAGTTCCAGTTATCGTTATTTAGGGAGTAAACTTTACCAGTTTGCCCTTTTGTTCCTCCAATATAAACCTCGGGATTTCCATCATTATTTAAATCTCCCTGAGCTAAAATTGGGCTGATATAGCTCGGCATAGTTACCAATAAAGGTTGCCTTTTAAAGTCATTGAACTCATTGGGAATTGGGGTAAGTTCAGGAGCGAAATCACTTTTATTTAATAGCGGTGCCGGCTTTGATAAAGATTGAGAACTAGTTGTACTTTCTTTTTGAATTCTGAGATGCTGATTACCAGGGATGTTTTCAAGAAATTGCAAGGTGCCATCAGGCCATATTACCTTAATTGAAGGGATAGTGCTGATATCATCTAGTCCAAATTGAAGTCTAGGACTTACGGAGGATTGAAAACCTCTTACGGTTTGTGCTTCTAAGATTTGATTTTCCCAGCCGGTAAATACTTCTACGATCGCTCCAATTGCATAAGTATTTGGGGAATTGTCTTTGAGAGAAATCTGTAGCCAGTTCTTGGGACTAGTATTGTTTTTATAAATTGATGCGAGATCATTCAGATTGTTTACAACTAAATCTAAATCTCCATCATTATCCAAATCCGCATAAGCAGCTCCACTTGAAAATCCTTTTTCATTGAATCCCCAGTCTTTACTTCGATCTGTAAATTCTAAATTTCCTTTATTTTCAAAAATGTAATTAGAAATAGGAGTAGAGCTCATGCTGGTGACAAGCGATAAAGTATCTGCCTTTTCATTGGCAACGGCCTGTTTAAAGTAGTAATCACCTTTATATTTCAGGAAATCTCTATTAGTGTAATCACGGAAATAACCATTAGTAATGAATAGATCTTTTTTACCATTATTGGTTGCATCAAAAAACAAAGCCGACCAACTCCAGTCAGTATTTGAAATATTTGCCATTTGGGCTATTTCTGTAAAATTCCCATCACCTAGATTTAATTGAAGCATGTTTCGCATGTTCTGATGATGGAACCCCTCTTTTATCATTAAGGCATATTGTTCGTAGTTTTCTGGACCATAGAGTAGTTTTTGTCTCTCATTATCCTCAGGTAGCATATCGAGAGTGTAGATATCTAAATTTCCATCATTATTGATGTCTGAGATATCTGACCCCATGGAAAAATGGGATATATGCTGAAAATATTCAGGCATCTGATCTAAAAAGGTTCCATCTTTTTGGTTGATATAAACATAATCTGGCTCTATGTAATCATTTGTAACTAATAAATCGAGCCAACCATCCTGATTGATATCTGAGGCTATCACAGATAACCCAAATCCTAAAGCAGATCCTTTAATACCTGCTTGCTGGCTGATATCGACAAATTTTCCACCATCATTTCTATATAGCTTATCACCGGCATAGGGGTGCCGAATATTTTTTACATCACTAAATTCGAGTTCATTAATGACTTCTATGTTATGATTCAGAAGAAACATATCAAGGTCTCCATCTTTGTCAAAATCAAAAAATAATGACTGAGTACTGTTGGATTTATCATCCAATCCATATACTGAGGCTTCTTCAGAGAAAGAGAAATTGCCATTATTTATCCAAAGTTCATTCCCCCGTTTATCAGGTTCTCCTTTTCCTGAATAGCAAACGTAAATATCGAGTAAGCCATCACCGTTGATATCAGCCATTGTAACCCCTGTAGTCCAAACGTCTTTTCCGGCTAATCCAGAACTTTTTGTTTTATCCTCAAATTTCCAGTTCCCTAAATTTTTATAGATTTTATTTGATTCCAAATTTGCTGTAAAAAACAAATCTTCCAGACCGTCATTATCAAGATCTCCTACCGCAACACCTCCTCCATTATAAAAATATTCGTAGCGGAGAATATTGTTTTTTTCATCTTCTTTTAATTGATTCTTAAAAGTTATACCGGACTTTCTATTTGAGATTTTTTCAAAAGAAGTTGAAGAAGCACTTTGTGCTAGGAGGTTGTTTTTTTGATTAAAAAAAAGAGAAAACCCTAAAACAAATAAAATTGTCTTGGGCCTTAATAAGGAATTCATGGTTTTAGTTTTGAAGATGGTTAGCTCAATCTGTTTATCACATCTTCAAACAGCTTTTCGTTAACGACGGCAACTCCACCTAAAAGTCCTACATCTTCACCTAGTTGGTAAAGTGCCAGTTCTGACTTTTCACGGGATTTTGCCATGCTATAAATATTTAATGCTTGTTGAATTGGCGTAATTAAATATTGATTTGCCTCCGCTACCGATCCTCCAATGATTATTAACTCTGGGTTTAAAAGCTGAATAAGAATAGAAATACCTCTTCCAAGGTCAAGTCCTGCTTCTGATAGAATGGTGATAGCCCTTTGGTCTCCGGCAAGCGCAGCCTCAACTACAAGAGCTGGTTCAAGGTCACCTTGATGATCCCTAACCATTCTTGCTAAAATACTATCCTTATCAAGTTTAATGGCATCTTCTGCCATTCTCACGATTGCTGTTCCAGAAGCGACTGCCTCTAAGCATCCTTTCTTTCCGCAAGTACAGGTTACATCTCTAGATTCGAAAATAGGAGAGTGAGAAAATTCACCGGCAAAACCTGAAGCACCTTGATATATTTTACCGTCTATGATTATCCCAAGACCGATTCCCCATCCAACAAATATGCCGAGAACATTTTTGTGAGAATGATCAGATCCAAATTTGAATTCGGCCAAAGTCATTGCTCGGGCATCATTTTCCAAGAATATTTTTTTAGAAAAACGAGCTTCTAAATTTTCTAGTAATGATTTTTTACCAAACCTCAAATAAGTATAATTTACCCCTCCAATTGAATCTAACAAACCAGGCATAGATATGCCAATTGCAATGATTTTTTCGGAGTTAATGCCGGAGTTTAGAAGATATGTATCGATTAGATCACATAATTGATCAAATGTTTCTTTTTCGTTGTTTAAAATAATTTTATGACTCTCTTTTTGATAAGCTATTGTTTGATTGCAAGAGTATAAAGCGAGATTAGCCTGAAATCTTGATAAGTCAACAGATAAAACATAGAATGCATCTTCTGCTAGTCGGTATAAGTCAGGTTTTCTTCCACCTTGAGACTCAGCTCTTCCATGCTTTATTACTTCACCTGAAGTCATCAGGTCTCCAAGCAAAGCATTGACAGTTGGAAGTGAAATTCCCACTTCAGAGCAAATCTCGCTAGCCGTATTCGCACCCTTCAGATACAAATTCTTGATAATTTTTATTTTGTTTAAGTAGCTCTTGATCTCGACGACACCGTCCATCTTATCAATTACTTCTTGGGGGTTAATTAGATGCATAAGTCAAAATTATCTTTCAATTAAAGTATTTTTTAAGTTTTAAAAAAGTACTTTTTTAAAAAAATATATAAACCTAATCGGAAACTCTGTTGAATTAGAGATTTATTGAATGAATAAAATGAATTCCCCAAAAGATTTAGGGAAAAGGAAGTGAAGATATATTTCTAAGTGTTGATATTTCATTATTTTTAGCGGAATTAAATTTAAAAATGATGAAAATTAAATTTTTGCCTGAGCTTTCAAAATCTGATGTTTTTAAAGAGGTTGAAGAATACTTGAATGAGGAGGGATTCGGGATTACTAAAATTGATCAGTCACGCCCATGGGGAGGTTTTTTTGTTCTTGATGAAAATCAAATATTAAAATTTAAAGAAAAATTCTTTGCCGATGTTGATTTGTCAAAATCTCAATTGGAACAAAAATTATCACCTAAACTTTTGTTGGTAGCACCAGATGCGCGGCTTTCCTGGCAATATCATTTTAGAAGAGCTGAACTTTGGAAATTGATTGCAGGGGAATCAGCAATCGTTAGAAGTGCATCTGACGATCAAGGTCCAACAATACCAATGAATTTAGGGGAAACGGTTTCATTGGAAAAGGGCGAACGTCATAGACTGGTAGGAACAAAATCCTGGGGTATAGTAGCTGAAATTTGGATGCATTCCGATCCAGAAAATCCATCAAATGAAGAGGATATTGTGAGGTTAGAGGACGACTATTCCAGGTCATGAAAAAAGCCCGGAAAAACCGGGCTAAAAAATATTGACAAATAAGTCCGTAGCTCAATCACCCTTAAAATAAACTAATACAGTTGAAAAAATCTGTCTAGCGGACAAGATTAAATAGTTACTGAATTTAAGATAAATATCTGAAAATTAAAATATTGTGTATAAAAAACATTTTAATTAATTCGGAAAATTCAAAATTAACCTTGATTCATATTTGTTAATCGGGAAATCGATTGATTTGAATTTTGAGTTTGTTTAGTTTTTAAGTTTTTATTTTAAAATCTTATCCCTTCAATTTCCTCTTCAACTATTTCATCATCTTTGTATTTAATGAGGTCCTCGAGTCTTCCAGAAGGGTTGTAATATCTCCACAAACCATCTTTTTTCCCTTCTATCATATTGCCTTCAGAAGCTTTCCTTCCATTTTCATGGTAAAAAATCCATAAACCCTCAGCTTTTCCTGATTTGTAATTCCCCTCAGATTCTTTTTTTCCAGTTACGTAATAGGTAATTCTAGTTCCGTCTCCATCTTTCAACGTCCCTTTATCATAGTTTTCTGTCCCATCAAAAGAGTTATAAGAGCCTACATTCATCAATTTTCCCGAATCCCAGAATTCTTCTTGGGTTAGAGTTTTGTTATCGTAAAAAAGACCCCATACTCCGTCTTCCTGTCCTAATTTATAACTTCCGACTGATTTGAGTTGACCACCATCATAATAGTAAAACCATTGTCCAACCTCCAATCCTAAATTGAATTCACCTTCAGCGATAAGGATACCGATTTTGTTAAAGTATTTCCAATTTCCCGTTTTTAAATCGTTTCGATACTCACCGATTGAATAGATCTCACCATCGGGAAAGAAACTTTTCCATAGCCCTGTTTTCATTCCGGACTTATACATTCCTGATACAGAAAGATCCCCTGTACTATGATATTCTACATATTCGCCTTCAGGAACCCCTAATTCGTATGTTTGCCTTTTTGAAAGGTCCTTATTAGGAAAATATTCTTCCCAAGTACCTTCAGCGATTCCATTTTCATACTTTTCGATTCTAGCTAAACGTCCGTTTTCATAGTAATAACTCCAAGTACCAGTTTTTTTACCGGTGTCATCATAAATTTCTTCAGCTTCAATTCTTTGATTCTCGGGAAAATATCTTTTCCATACCCCAACTTTATTTCCATTTGAATATTTACCTTCTTCTATCGGCCTATTCGGATAAAAGTATCTTTTGAATTCTCCATCTAATTGTCCGTTTTTATAAGTTGTTTCAATTAATAAAATTCCTTCTGGATCATATTCCAAATAAGGCCCTTCTCGCTTATTTTCTGTGAAGTATTCTACAATTGCAGGCTCTCCAAATTCATGATAGGTTACCCATTGTCCGGTTTTCAAGCCATTTTCATAGGTCCCTTCACGTTTAATTTGTTTAGGACGAATATATTCTGGGTTACCTGTTATCCCATAATATTCAATAAATTGTCCTACTAGTAAACTATCCTGAAAAATCATCTCACTTATTAATGCTCCATCCAAATCATAGATTTGAGTTGGTCCAAAAAGTTTTCCGTTTTTATATTCAGCAACTACTTTTTTTTGACCTCTTGCACTATAGGTTGCCCAACTTCCATCTTTCAATCCATTTTGAAAAACTCCTTCCGAAATTAAATTATTCGTTTTTGGGTTGTAATATTTCCAAAGCCCTTCCTTAATACCTCCCTCCAATAATCCAGTCGCCATAATTGATGAATCAGGACTATAAATTTTTACTACAGAAGATTGTTGGGCAAAAAGAGATGATGAATACAAAATCACACCTAATAGCAGGATATATTTCATAGAGATACTATTCTTTCAAGTGAATAGATGATAAACGATTTTGACATAAAGTAATAAATTTTGAACTCTTATTAATCAATTGATTTTATTTTACGTGAATACCCAAATCCAGTTTTAAAAAATAAATTAATTCTTGTCTCCAAAAATTTTAGAATATTGATTTATATGCAAGTTAATATTTTGTGAGATTTCTTTAATTATCTCATTTTCATCTCCTTCGATTTTTAATTCTTTAACCCAAACATGTAATTCTTTTTTAGAAAACATCCTGGGATCAGGCGATTTGGTTTTTTGATTTTCAAGAATTAAACCGGGATAATCCCAAGGACTATCAGTTAGGCCAAAATAAAAATTATTTGAATGAAGAAAAGTAAAAACCTTCTCCGAATTTTCATTTCCTGTTAATATCATTAAGAACATTCCATTCCCAAACCAATTTAAAACCCGGATATTTAAACCTGATTTTGGGTCAAAATTTCTAATTATGTCCAAAACATGGTAAGGCATTCCAAGTAGGTCATTGCCTCTTGAAAGTTTTATTGATTTGTGCTTTGAGCAGATTTTTAAAAGTGATTTATCTGAAATATTTTCTGCAACCCGAGAAAATATTTCCCAAAATTGGAGTTTGAGTCTATGTTGTTTTTTAAATAGATGATTATCTTTCCAAAGATTGAGGTCCACATGTTGTCGATCAGAACTCATATCACCATTTCAATAAAGCAGACGCCCAGGTAAAACCAGAGCCAAATGCTGCCAGACAGATTAAATCACCTTCTTTTATTTTACCTTGCTCCCAAGCTTCACTAAGAGCAATTGGGATTGTACCTCCAGTGGTATTTCCGAAATGCATGATATTGTTGAAGACTTTATCATCAGTGAAATCCAATTTTTGCTGAATGTATTGACTGATCCGGAGGTTTGCTTGGTGAGGAACTAATAGATCAATATCTTCTTTTTTAAGATTATTGAATTCTAAAGCTTCATTTATCACTTCAATAAACCTTACTATGGCATGTTTGAACACTACGTTTCCATTCATTTTTAAAAAGAAACTTCCTGAATCAAACAAATCTTGAGAAAATCGATCTTCCCTTGAACTTCCTGGGTCTTTACAATAGAGTTCTTCTGCAAAATTCCCATCTGCATGTAGGTGTGTCGATAAAATACCTGAGTTTTCTTGGTCTGTGGCTCCGAGTACCAATGCACCCGCACCATCTGCAAAAATAACCGCACTTGACCTTCCTTCATCGCTTTTGTCTAACCCAGAAGACTGAATTTCAGCTCCAACCACAAGAATCTTTTGATACATCCCGGTTTTTATAAATTGATCAGCAACTGAAAGTGCATATATAAATCCTGAGCAGGCATTTCTTATGTCAAGTGCACCAATTCCTGGTATTCCTAATTCCCGCTGTAGCAGAACTCCATTTCCGGGTATATAATAGTCGGGAGTTATGGTAGCAAAAACAATAAAATCAATTTCTGAAGCTTGGATTCCAGCCCGTTCCAAAGCAATGATGGATGCTTTTTTTGATAAACTTGTTACTGTATCGATCCCAGGAGTAAACCATCTTCTTTGTTCAATCCCGGTACGCTCCACGATCCATTCATCATTTGTATCCATCATTTGTGAAAGCTCTGAGTTAGTCACTATTCTATCTGGAACAGAATGACCTACACCTAAAATTTTGGATTTTTTCATCTCGATTTGGGTTTATTAAAAAAGATTTTCAAATATGAGAATATGTTTACACTCAAGCAAAAGACTCTTTCATACAGGAAAATGTTTTTGGCTACCCAAACAAAGTGTAATTTCCATGTTGGTCCATTGGAGAAGTTTTCCGCATCACTGCTGGTGTGTCATTCTGGACAGAGTTCACTAAAGGTGAAACGGAAAAACTCACCATTGAATCAGCAGCAAATGGTATCAGCATTTTTTTCAGATCATCTTCTGAGGTGTAATTATCAAGCCATATTTTTTCGGTTTCTTTTGTAAGAATAACTGGCATTCTATCGTGAATATCAGAGACAATATGATTTGGAGTAATTGTCAAAATCAAAAAAGTATGCTGCGTTTCACCATTTACTGATTCATATTCCTCCCAAATTCCTGCCATTGAGAATAATTCTTCATCTCTCAAGGTAAATCGATAAGGTATTTTTGTTTTTTTTCCGAGTTTTTTCCATTCGTAAAATCCATCTGCAGGAATAATACATCTACGTTTTTGAAAAGAGCTTTTAAAAGAGATTTTTTGATCGATTGTTTCAGCTCTTGCATTAATGAGTTTGAGAGCAACTGGTTTGTTTTTTCCAAATTCCGGAGTGATTCCCCAATAAAAAAATGAAAAACCTTTAGGGCTTGCTGATGTAATTACGGGTACCAACTGAGTGGGAGCAATATTATATCTAGGTTTGAATTCGGGGAGCATTTCCGCTTGGAACCGTTCTTCCAATTCAATTTTACTTTTACTCAATGAATAGCGTCCACACATAATTAAATTGATTTATTAAATCTAAAAATGGAAGTTAGATATCCTTACTTATAAATTCAACTGCCCGAAGTTCAGAATAGTAAGGTTTTTCAAAATCTGATGAGGTAAAACCCACATGCCCTCCTTTTTTTGGGAACTCGAAATACACTTTTTCAAGTTTGCCTGCAAGATCTGTTGGATAGCAAAGTTCACTTAAGAAAGGGTCGTTTGCGGCATTTAAGATCAATGTAGGCACTTTTATTTTTTCCAGATAATATAAAGATGAGTTGATTTCATAATATTCTTCGGCATCCGCAAACCCATGCAATGGACCTGTTAAATAATCATCAAAATCTGTTAAAGTTTTAATGTTTTTCAACATTTGGATAGGAATTTCATCGGGATGAGCTTTGGATTTAAGAACTACTTTTTCTTTTAACGTCTTCAGAAAACGTTTTGAATACAGGGTATTTTCCAAAGAAGAAATTTTTTTACTTGAACTGCTGAGATGTAGCGGGACAGAAATAGCCACTCCTTTTCTAATTTTTTTTGAAAAGTTTTGATTTTCACCCAGGTACTTTAAAATTAAATTTCCTCCTAATGAAAAACCTATCAAATTAATTTCATCATACTTAATTTCGGAATGTTTGATAACCGAATTTAAATCATAAGTAGCTCCGGAATGATAAAAAATTGGTTTGTGATTTAATTCCTCTCCACAGCCTCTATAATTCCAAGTCAGAACATCATAATTATTTTTCAGAAAAATTTTACACATTCCGAGAATATAAGCACGGGAACTATTTCCTTCTAAACCATGGTTCAAAATTACTAGTTTTGAACTCCCCTGTTTGTACCAGTCTAAATCAAGAAAATCTCCATCAATCGTTGTAATTCTTTCACGAATAGGTTTTTCCAAGTCAACATTTCTGAATATTGCTGGGTAAATAGTTTCTAAATGGCGGTTGAAAAGCCAAGTTGGTCTTTGATAATTGCTGTTTCGAATTAAGGGCATATCAGGAATTTGATGAATGATGGCTGAAATGCAAGGGTAAAATACTAGTTTTATATTTGATTAAAGATATTATAAAAACTATTTTTGGACACTATAAAAACGAATAGAGCGCAATAACTCATGGCCGAAATTATTAGAATGCCTAAAATGAGCGACACCATGGAAGAAGGTGTGATCGCTGCATGGTTAAAAAAAGTAGGGGATACTGTAAAACCGGGAGATATCCTGGCAGAAGTAGAAACCGACAAAGCAACTATGGAGCTTGAATCCTACGATGAAGGTGTGCTTTTATATATTGGAGTAAAAGAAAAAGATTCCGTACCGGTAAACGGTGTCATTGCCGTTATTGGAGAAAAAGGGGAGGATTACGAACACTTATTGAATGGAGCTGAGAAGCCTGTAGAAGATAAAAAGGAATCCCCTAAGACAGAAGATGAAGAGACTCCTGCAGAAGTAAAAACTGAAGAATCCAAAAAAGATATAGATGTTTCAAATATTGATGCAACGGTAATCACAATGCCTAAAATGTCTGATACCATGCAAGAGGGTACAATTGCCTCTTGGTTGAAGAAAGTAGGTGATGATGTTAAGTCAGGAGAAATAATCGCTGAGGTTGAAACTGATAAAGCTACCATGGAGCTGGAAAGCTATGACGATGGAACGCTATTATATATAGGTGTTGAGGCTGGAGATAGTGTTCCTGTAGATGGTGTTATTGCTGTAATCGGAGCAAAAGGAGCTGATTATGAGACGCTAATAAAAGCTCAAAAAAGTAATTCTTCTGATTCAGATTCTAAACCTGAGCCTACATCTACTCCTAAAAAAGAACCTTCTACTCCTGAAAAATCCGAACCTGTCCAGACTTCTCCAATTGCAAGCACTACAACATCAGATGGTGAAAGAGTTAAAGCTTCTCCTTTGGCTAAGAAAATAGCAGAGGAAAAAGGATTTGATATTCGTAAGATTAGTGGTTCGGGTGATGGAGGAAGAATTATCAAGAAGGATGTAGAAAACTTCGTTCCAGCTGCTACTGCTCCACAAGCTGCTTCAATTTCTGGAGCTCCTGCCATAGGACAGGAAAGCTTTAAGGAAGAGAAAGTTTCTCAAATGCGTAAAGTCATCGCGAAAAGACTGGCTGAGAGTAAATTTGGTGCCCCTCACTTTTATTTGACCATGGAGATCAACATGGACAAAGCTATTGAGGCTAGAAAGAGTATGAATGAAGTTTCACCTGTGAAGATTTCATTCAATGATATGGTGATTAAAGCAGCAGCAGCAGCTTTGCGCCAACATCCGAAAGTCAATTCCAGCTGGTTAGGAGATAAAATCAGATACAATGACCACATTCACATCGGTATGGCAGTGGCTGTGGAAGAAGGTTTATTGGTTCCAGTTATTAGGTTTGCAGATAATTTATCTCTTTCCCAAATTTCTACTCAAGCGAAGTCCTTAGGTGGAAAAGCGAAGAATAAAGAATTACAACCAAAAGATTGGGAAGGAAATACATTTACCATTTCAAACCTTGGAATGTTTGGAATTGACGAATTCACAGCGATCATTAATCCGCCGGATGCTTGTATTCTTGCAGTCGGAGGAATTAAGGAAACAGTTATTGTCAAGGATGGCCAAATGCAAATTGGAAATTTAATGAAAGTGACTTTATCCTGTGATCATCGAGTAGTAGATGGATCAGTTGGATCTGCATTTTTAATTACCCTTAAAAGTCTTCTCGAAGATCCTGTAAGAATCTTGGTTTAAATAACTCCTGTCAAAAAGTCCTGATTTCAGGACTTTTTGCTTTTTGTATGGTTATTGGTATTAAGACAATAGTATTGCAGAGCTCAGAGTTAATTTCTTTAGAGCAAAGCATTTTGGTAAAAGCTTTAGAAACTAACATATATTTTATGGAAAGAATTAAATCAACAACCGTTGTGGCTATTCGTCATAACGGAGAAGTAGTGATAGGTGCCGATGGACAGGCAACATTAGGGAATACCGTCGCAAAAAGTACTGTTAAAAAATTAAGAGTATTGCAAAATGGCAAAATAGTTACTGGCTTTGCAGGGTCAACAGCTGATGCATTTACGCTACTGGAAAAGTTTGAAGAAAAACTGGGTGCTTTTGGGAATAATATGAAACGAGCAGCAGTAGAATTGGCAAAAGAATGGAGAACAGATAGAATGCTGAGCAAACTTGAGGCAATGATGATTGTAGCAGATAAAGAAGATATATTAATTATTTCGGGAACTGGTGATGTAATCGAGCCAGATATGGAGATAGCGACAATTGGTTCAGGAAGTATGTATGCCCAATCTGCCGCTAGGGCAATGAAACAATTTGCTCCTCAAATGACTGCAGAGGAGATGGTAAGAGAGAGTTTAAATATCGCCGCTGATGTGTGTATTTACACAAACCACAATCTTGTTATTGAGAGAGTGAATTAAATATTTTTGATTTTTAATATTCAACCGGGGAAACTTCTCCGGTTTTTTTATGTCTTTTTATAAACCTGTTCACTCTTTTACATGTTACGGTTATAATATCTAGTAAAACCTATGACAACTACTTCAGCAAAAAA
>NZ_JAHEBC010000187.1 GCF_024642405.1 Algoriphagus sp.
TTTGACTGTTCTGACGGCTGCGATGAATGTGACTTTGGCTCTAATAGATTCCCCCGAAGTGGAATTGGTCCAATTGGGTGGTGTTGTGAGGAAAAGTAGTAGCTCTGCAGTAGGGCATTATGCCGAGGAAATGCTTCAGAATTTTGCCTGCAGTAAACTATTTTTGAGTGTAGACGGGATCAGCTTGGAGCATGGATTGACTACTTCCAATATGATGGAGGCACATCTGAATGCTCAGATGATCCGAAATGTCCAAAAAACAATTGTGCTAGCAGATTCCAAAAAATTTGGCAAAAAGGGCTTTGGGAAAATCTGCGAATTGGAAGATGTGGATTTGATTATAACGGACTCTGGTATTCCGGATTTATATAAGTCTTTGCTGGAGGAGAAAGGAATTGAAGTCGTTTTAGTTTAAAAATCCTTGTAGGTTTTTCGTACTACTGAAGAACCCGCATCATCGATAGTCACCACATAAATAAATTCGTATTCGACGTCCTGCAAATCTCCATATTCTTCACCATCACCTATAAAATAATTAGCAATCTGACCTACTGTGTTGCTATGTCCTACTACCAAGGCATTCCCTTCTATAGACTTTAATTTTTCTACAAGCGCATCGTGATTTCTTGGATCGTAAATTTCGATCTCCAGACTATTTTGATCAGCAGTAGGTTTCGCAGTGTCTTTGGTTCTATTGTAGTCGGTGCTATAAATATGCGCTATCTCTTTATCAGAAAGAATTTGGGATAACTTGGTAGCACGGATTTCACCAACTTGAGCTAATTCCGGATCATCACCCTCTAATTGCTTTTCCGCATGCCTAACAATGTAAATAGTTTTTGAACTTGGCTTAGGGGTACAAGAAGCCAACAGCAACAAGGCAGTGAAAACAAGAAGGAGATTTTTCATGATAGGATGATTATATCTTTATTCATTTAGAAAAGTAATAAAAAATAACCTTTGAAGAGAATCCTGCATCTTCAAAGGTTATTTTAAATTGATTATATAAGTTTGGTTATCCAGAAAAGGAATTATCCAGATGCTGGTCTTTTGTTTTTACAGTCTCAAACTCCAAGAATTGCTCCCAGAATTCTTCTTCTGGGACAGCTGCTCTGAGATATAATTTTTCTTTTTTCACAGGATGAACAAATACTAAATTAAATGCATGTAAGTTGATGCTGGCATCTGGATTTGGCTTCGCAAAACCGTATTTGATGTCACCTCTAATCGGGCAACCCATGGATGCCAACTGCACTCGGATCTGATGGGGCCTGCCTGAAACCGGACGAACTTCCAAGAGCCAGTGGTCATTCATAAAACCCAGGGTTTTATAATTCAATTCCGCTTTTTGAGATCCAGGAACTTCTTTTTCATGCGCTGTGACGAAGTTCTTTTGCTCATCTTTAGTCAGCCAATGGGTCAATTTTCCTTGCTCCTCACGTGGCTTTCTTTTCACGATGGCCCAATAAACTTTATGAATATCCCGCTTGCGGAAAAGCTCCATCATGCGCTCCAAGCCTTTGGAAGTTCTGGCAAATGCAACCAATCCACTCACAGGTCGATCCAATCTATGGATGGGATGAAGGAATACAGCTCCCGGTTTATCGTATTTCTTTGCAATGTAATCTTTGAGGTAGTCCGTCAGAGTTTTGTCGCCAGTTTTATCTCCCTGTACTAAAATGCCTGCAGCTTTATTGACAACTAATAGGTGGTTGTCCTCATAGACAACAGTAAATGGTTTCTTTTTCATAATCAGAGGCAAAGATAATGGATTCCCAATTCTTAGTCGAGCTTCTCTTTAATATCCTTCATAATCGATTCAGCATGCACAATGCTGTTTTCTATAAAGAATTCTCGGGTATTCAATCCGCCACAAACCACTCCTGCCAAATAAACTCCCGGTACATTGGACTCTTGATTTGCTTGATCATAGCATGGCTGACGCTTTTCATCTAAACTCATTTCTACTCCTAATTGATCCAAAAGAGCAAAATTTGGTTTGTAGCCAGTCATGGCCAAAACAAAATCATTTTCAATAGTCACTTCTTCAGTAGGAGTAGTGATTATAACCTCATGCTCCCTAATTTCTTTGACTTTTGATTGAGTAAAAGCTTTGATCGACCCTTCTTTGATACGGTTCATAATATCAGGACGCACCCAATACTTCACGTTTTGATCTACTTCCTCTTCGAGTAATACCATACTGACTTCCGCACCTTTTCTCCAAGTTTCCAAGGCAGCATCCACTGCAGAGTTTGCTCCTCCCACCACAAGCACTTTCTGGCCAATAAATGGCCAAGGTTCTTTGTAATAATGTTGAACTTTTGGTAATTCCTCGCCTGGGACATTCATCAAATTTGGCAGATCGTAAAATCCCGTTGCTAAGACGATTTTTTTGGTTTGATAAGTGGCTTTTGAACTTTTGATTTCAAAAATATCCCCTTTCTTTTTCAGGGTTTCAACGCCTTCGTAAAGGTGGACATTGAGATCAAAATGAAAGAATATTCTTCTATAATATTCCAAAGCTTCAGTCCTGGTCGGTTTATTTCCTACAGACATAAAGGGAATATTCGCCATCTCCAAACGATCCGAAGTGGAGAAAAAAGTCATATTGATCGGGTAATTGTAGATGGAATTGGTCAATGCCCCTTTTTCTAGGATTACATATTCTAAACCCGCATTTTGGGCTTCCACTCCACAAGCTAGCCCTATCGGACCTCCGCCTATGATCAACACATCGTATACTTTATTAATCATGAATTTCTAGGTTTGAGCTTTGAAACGATAAGTTTCATCCGTGAATTTACTGGAATCCCATTCAAAACTTCGCTCTTTGAAAGTTACATCTCCGGATTTTTTTAAAACCAAAGCAGAAGAGGAAACAGTTCCATAATCCGAACCAAGTCGAATGAATTGTGAGGATAGTCCAATTTCCATTTCTTTGGGTACTCCTGTGTCAGGAAGTTTTTGGATTGGGAAAGTTTCTTTGGAAGTAAGAATACTTAGTAGACTCTCTGTTTTTGGAATATTATTTATTTCTTCGTTGAGCTGCTTTTTTGCCAATACAGATTTTGGCCATGGATCATTCAGCAAGCCGTTGCTTAAGCCATGAATTCCTACAGGTACTTCTAAGATATCTTCTCCAAAATTGCTGAAATAGAGTAATTGCTTTCCATCCGAGACTAATAGATTAAATCCATCATAATCAGTTTGGTTTGCTTTTACACTTTCGAGATATTCTCTTGGGCTTACCAAACTTTCAAGAAAATCTGAAACCAGTTTACCTCTGCTGATTTTTGCATTCTTAGCTTGATTGAAATCTCTATAATTGGTAAGGAGTGACCAACTGCCATTTGGGTGAAAACCCATCCAAGTTCCCCCGCTTTTTAGATCTTTTCCTCCATAAAAACCTGACTTCCATTGATGGATTTTTTCACTGGGTCTTTCAAAAAACTCATCTCGATTTGCCCTGATAATTAAAGGATAATCAGGGTGGTTTTTCCAGGAAATAGCTACTAAACACATATTTAAATGTAAAAAAAAGGCCGGAATATCCGGCCTCTGGGGTGATTATCCAACATTCGCTTCTTCCAGCAAGGGGTAATCTGTATATCCTTTTTCTCCTGGGGTGTAGAAAGTGTTTTGATCCCAATCGGCCAAAGGAGCATTGTTTTCAAAACGGATAGGAAGATCTGGGTTTGAAATATATAATTTCCCAAACGCCACGGCGTCTGCCAAATCTTCTTCGATGATCTTGTTGCCTTTTTCCTGATCAAAAGAATTATTGATCACTAAAGTACCCTTGTAAATCGGTCTATATCTTTTGGCAATATTTGGTTCTAAATATGGAATATCTGATACATCTGTAAATGGTTCTGAAAGGTGTAGGTAAGCCAAGTCATAATTATTTAACTTATTGATTATGTAGTCAAATGTCGGAATAGTTTCCTCATCCGCTTCCATTCCAAAGACACCATTTAGAGATGGGTTAAGTCTAACACCAATTCTATTCTCCGGCATCACTTCCTTGATCGCATCAATTACTTCAAAGAGAATTTTAGCTCTGTTTTCAATACTTCCACCATATTCATCTGTTCGAACATTACTTGTAAGATTAAAAAACTGATGAAGTAAATACCCATTTGATGAGTGGATTTCCACTCCGTCAAAGCCTGCTTCCATCGCATTTTTTGCTCCGTTTTTAAAGTCTTCGATGGTTTGCTTTATTTCTTCCAAGCTCATCGCTTTTGGAGTGACTGTTTCCTTAAAGCCTTCTGGAGTGTATGATTTTTGATTGGGATTTATCGCAGAAGGTGCCAATGGTAACTCCCCATTATGGAAGTCTGGATGTGAAATTCTTCCGACGTGCCAAAGCTGTATGTAAATATGTCCATTTTTTTCGTGGACAGCCTTGGTCACTTCTTTCCATCCTTCAACTTGCTCTTGAGAATAAATACCAGGTGTATTGATATAACCGACAGCAGTTTTGGAAATTTGGGAACCCTCAGAAATAATCAAACCTGAAGAGGCTCTCTGTTGGTAGTATTTAGCTTGTAATTCGAAAGGCTTATTTTCTGGATTGTTCGCTCTGGAACGGGTCATTGGAGCCATCCATACTCTATTGGATAACTTTTGTCCACCTACCGTGATAGGCTTCAAAAGTGCTTGTTCTTTACTCATTGTAAATAGTTGACTTAGCTTAAAATTCAATGTCTATACAACTAATGTAATGGCAAGAAAGTTCAATTGCTCAGAATTAATAGAGAAACAGTTTATTAGACTATCGAAAATCTATTTATAACTGAAAAACAGGCGTTTAACATTTTTTAATACGATTATTTTCGTAGATAATTTGACTTACGATTTTCTTCGTATAACTTTGGTACGAAAGATATCGTATAACCTAGCCATGAGCAAACCGACAGAAGCCGAATTAGAGATTTTATCCTTGCTTTGGGAAAAGAAAGAAGCCAGTGTGAGACAGATTCACGAGGAGATTTCTAAAACCAAAGAGACAGGCTATACCACCACTCTGAAAATTATGCAGATCATGTTTGCTAAGGGAATGGTGACTCGAGATGAAAAGAGCAGAACTCATATTTATAAGCCTGCCACGAATCAAGGAGAAACTCAAAAATCTCTTTTGAAAAATTTGATGACTACAGCTTTTGGCGGTTCAGCTAAAAAGTTGGTCATGCAAGCACTTGGACAAGATAATCCTTCGAAGGAGGAGTTGAATGAAATAAGAGAATTTTTAGACCAACTAGAAAAGAAATCCTGATGACAATTTTAAACGATTTGATACCGGATCATTTGCTTTATGCATTGGGATGGACATTGGTTCATTCCATTTGGCAGCTCGTATTCATAGGAAGTGCCCTTTGGATCCTTTTAAAAGTGTTTGCTCGCCGAAGCCCCAATTTTAAATATAATCTAGCGCTTGGAAGCTTGGGATTAACATTCTTCATTGCATCAGGAACATTCATTTACCAGCTATCCATCCAATCTAGTACCTCGATTTTTGATCAAGTGGCTTTGGAAGCTTTAATAATAAATCAGGCAAGCAGTGCGGCTGTATCCAATTCAGAGGCTTTGCTTCTACAGATTGTGAAATGGATCGAAAGTCAACTTCCTATGCTGGTTAATTTCTGGTTTTTGGGGGCTTTACTTTTCATGTTCCGCTTAGTCAATAGCCTGTCAGAAATCAGGATTCTTCGTAAGTCTTCATTCGTGAATTTGGATTCAAACCTTGACCATCTAGTCAAAAAACTGGGTTCAAAAATCGGGATAAGTAAAAAAGTACAGCTCAGAATCACAGACTATGGACTTTCGCCAATCACTTTTGGATTTTTGAAGCCTGTCATTTTGATACCGGCAGCCTTACTCTTCCAGCTTTCTCCAACGCAATTGGAGGCAATAATAGCGCATGAATTGGCTCATGTGAAGCGAAACGATTATTTGGCAAATCTACTACAGTCTGTTTTGGAGGTTGTGTTTTTCTACCATCCATGTTTCTGGTGGATGAGCCAGACGGTGAAAGAATTGCGTGAAAATGCTTCTGACGATCTGGCAGTTTCAGCAGGAGTTTCTGCGAAAGAATTGGCTTTTGGACTTGCTGAGGTATTAAACTTTGCGAAGCAAAACCCACCTGAATTAGCTTTAGCTGCAGGTAAAAGGAGAAATCCAACCTTACAAAGAATAAAGAGAATCATGGGCTATCCAGCTCAAACCTACCCTCAAAACCCTATAATTTCTATCCCTATGTTAATTACATTAATACTCAGTGCGGGCCTGATGGCCAGTGCACAGCAGGATGCTCCTGTGAAGGTTGAAAAAATTCAGCCGATCAATCAAACAAGTGTTGCGAATATTGTTGCTCCTAAGGTGACTAAGAATCTGGTTGATGTGCTCGATACTATCCCTGAAAAAGGAGAAAAAATTATTATCACTGATGGTAACGCCGTCTGGGTAAATGATGATAATGAGGTGATCGAATTGAAAGATCGGAAGGAATACAGAATTCAGATCAAAGGAGATACCATCATCAAAGAAGGTGATACAGTGATCATGAAAGGCAATAAGAAAGGCTCCTTTGTCTATAAGCATAATGGCAAAACTGTGGTACTTGAAAATATGCCTGAATTGGAATTATCCCCAATGCCTGAATTTCCTGAGGAGGCCATGGCTCCGATGATGGATTTTGAAATAGCTGTTGCCCCACAAATGGAATTCGAAATGGCTCCAACACCCGAATTTGAATTTGAAATGGCTCCAGCACCTAATTTTGAGATGGCTCCTATGCCTCCAATGGAATTTAATTTTAATGGGGGAAAAAGTTTTATGATGGATTCCAAGGATACTGTTGGAATGACGAAAGCAGAAAAAGAAAATTGGGTTAGAGAAATGGAGCAGAAGGCAAAGGAAATGTCTGAGAAAGCCGAAGAATGGGCTGCAAAATATGAGCTGAAAATGAAAGCTTGGGAAGATGAGAACAGTCCTAAAATGGAGGAGTTTGAAAAGAAAATGCAGGAATGGCAGAAAGCATTCGAGCCAAAGATGAAAGAGTTTGAGAAAAAGATGGAGGAATGGCAAAAAGCCAATGAGCCTAAAATGAAAGAGTTTGAGGCAAAAATGAAGGCCTGGGAAAAAGATAACGAGCCAAAAATGAAAGCTTACGAAGAAAAGATGAAGGCTTGGGAAAAGGAGATGCAGCCAAAACTGGAAGAATACCAGCGTAAAATGGAAGTTTGGCAAAAAGAGAATGCTGCAAAGATCCAGGAGTTTCAAAAAAGAATACAAGAAGAAATCAAGAATAAAAACGATAACAAGTAATTGATCGTTTAGAAAGAGAAATGCCTGAAAAGGTAATTGTGTGTTGATGCTTCGAAAAAGACCTGCCCATTGAGCAGGTCTTTTTTCGTTAAAGATCATTTTAAAAAAAATATTTACTTGAACTTA
>NZ_JAHEBC010000188.1 GCF_024642405.1 Algoriphagus sp.
AGCATTCATGGATTGTGATAGATCCACGGCAATGAAAATATCTTTGCCTTCTTCTTTTATCTCTTTTGTAGAAGTTCCAATTGATGGTCCAGCAAATGCCACAAGGAATAAAGCGAAATAGGTAGTCCGTAGAACCATTTTCGTAAATAGTCTTCTTTTCTCAACTTCCAGTCTTTTATTGATAGACCAGTACCTGAATAAGTAAACCAAATAGAGCAAGCCAAAAAGACCTGCAAGCAAGAGAGTGAGTTTTACGTCGGGATATGCCCAAATCATGGCCTGAAATTATAAAATAAACCTTACTTTAAAAGCGACTTTAAAATGAGTGGTTTATTGCATCGCTTAGAAAATGAAAAATTAACAAACATTAATTCTACTAATGAGTATAACAAAGGAGTTTAATTACCATTCTATCAAAAATGCAACTTTTTAGAAGTCTCTCAAATGTTTTATTTGTCTGGGTATTATTTGGGGTGACAGGTACCCTTTTTGCTCAAAGTGATGAGTTTTTTACGGGTGTGGTATTAGATGCATCTAATTCAGATCCTCTGATTGGTGCCAATGTTTATTGGGAGGATAATCTCAATTCCGGTGTGGTTACTGATCTCGATGGAAAATTTAAATTGAAAAAACGTGTGCTTCCTTCCAGATTGGTGGTTTCTTATTTAGGATTTGAAAAATCAATTAGAAACATTACTGTGAATGAGGCTGAAAAGGAAATCAGGTTCTTCCTGAAACCATCAGAGTTATCTTTGGAAGAAATAATCATTCAGGAAAGAAGGCCAGATGAACAAGTTAAAAATCTTGAAACTGGTAAAGCTTCTATACCGATTGAAACTATAAAAAATATTCCTGCGCTATTCGGCGAAGTTGATTTACTTAGGAGTTTACAGCTTTTACCAGGCGTGCAAACTGCAGGAGAGGGGACAACAGGGCTTTTTGTTAGAGGAGGTTCTGCCGATCAAAATTTAGTACAAGTTGATGGTGCACCTGTATTCAATCCTTCGCATTTCTTTGGATTTTTCTCTGTATTTAGTCCTGATGCCTTAGATCAAGTTGATTTATATAAAGGAAATATGCCTGCAAGTTATGGTGGTAGATTGTCTTCTCTAATTGACGTTTCATTAAAGGAAGGAAATAATGAACAGATACATGGGGAAGGTGGAATTGGAAGTATTTCTTCTCGTTTTATGCTTGACGGGCCATTGTTTTCTGATAAATCTACTTTTGCAATCTCCGGGAGAAGAACCTACGCCGATTTGTTTCTAAAGCTTTCAAGTAATGAGGATATCAAAAACAATAAGTTGAATTTTCATGATCTCAGTGCAAAGTTTTCATTCAGGTTGGGAGAGAAGGATAAAATTACATTATCTAGCTATGAGGGAAGTGACTTTTTGGGGCTGGATGAGCAATTTGGATTAGGATGGAGGAACTGGGTGACATCTTCAAAATGGAGTCATACAATATCTGAAAATTCTTTTTTTGATTTGGAATCATATCACTCGCGATATAATTATAAAGTTGAATTTGATGATCCTGATGCGGGTTTCACATGGGAAAATAAACTCTCAGAATCGGGGATGAAAGGTCAATGGAGTTGGATCAATTCAGATAAAATTCAGACTTATTGGGGTTTTCAAAGTCAGCTTTACCATTTTTCACCAATTGCTTTGGATCCGGCAGGTGGCAGTGCAATTCAGCCTATTGCGACAAACCCTAAAAATGGTTTTTTGAACAGTGTTTTTGCGGGAGGATTGGTAGAGCTTTCACCTAGGTTGAGCACTGAATTTGGCTTGAGATGGAGTCTGTATCATCAAGTCGGGAAAGGGGTAGATTATTTTTATGAGGGAGGAGCTCCTACAGATGAGGCAGAAATAACAGACAGTGTCAGTTTTGGGAGACTTAAACCAATGCATTTTTACCAAGGTTTGGAACCTAGAGTAGCTTTTAGGTTTCTTGTTAATGATGAGTTTTCTATAAAAGCAGCTTATAACAGAAACTACCAATATGTGCAAATAGCCTCAAATAGCTCTGCTGGTTTGCCAGTAGACCGCTGGATTTTGTCAGGTAAATACATGGATCCACTTAGGTCTGATCAAATTTCTCTAGGTGTTTTTAGAAATTTCAATCAGAATAAATGGGAACTATCTGTAGAAACCTATGCGAAAGACATTAGAAATACTATTGATTTAAAAAATGGAGCTTCCGTACTATTTACCGATCAGGTGGAGACAGAAATTCTAAGTGGAGATGGTTATGCCTATGGAGTAGAATTCTTGTTACGAAAGAATGTAGGAAAGACAACGGGATGGCTGGCATATACTTATTCTAGAACATGGAGAACAATTGAAGGAATTAGCTTAGGACAACGGTATAACCCACGCTATGATAGACCGAATGATGTGACATTAGTATTGAATCATGAATTTTCCCCATCCTGGTCTGCTGGTTTGACATTTGTTTACACTACTGGTCAGGCTGTTTCATTTCCGATTGGTACCTATGAAGTAGATAATCAGGTAGTACCTCTGTATTCTGATTATAGAAATGAAGATCGTTTTCCCGATTATCATCGGATGGATGCATCAATTACCTGGAAAAATCCAGATAAGGGAAGGAAATGGAGAGGAAGCTGGAATTTCAGTGTTTACAACCTTTATGGAAGGAAAAATCCATTTGCCTATGAATTTAGAGAGGTGATTAATGATAAAATCAATTATGATCCGGATGTGGATGGGCCAGTGGTTTCCAGAAAACAAAGTGTGGTCATGACTTATTTATTCACATTTCTGCCTTCTATTACGTATAATTTTCAATTTTAAAATGAAAAAAATCTGGTTTATAGTATTCTGTTTTTGTCTCTTCTCCTGTCAAGAAGAAGTCAACTTACCATTGGCTACAATCGATGGAATAGTACCTGTAATAGAAGCCACTTGGACGGATATTCCGTTCTATAATGAAGTGAAAATCACCTTAGCAGAAAATTATTTTGATTCTTCAGACCAAACTGTAGTATCTAATGCACTCGTGAGAATATTGATTGAAGGTACTACTATCAATATTCCATTCTATTTCAATGATGATACTCAGAGTTATAAGCCATTTCGGGAAACTAGTACAGCAGTTGTAGGGGAGTCTTATGAACTTCAGGTTTTTTGGGAAGGAAACGTATATACCTCAAAGGGTGTAATGCTTGCCCCTCCTATAGTGGATAGTCTTACTTATGCTTATCAAGAAGAAAGACTTTTTAGAGATGAGGGTTATTATATCAAGGTTTATGGGGAAATTCCTTTTAAAGAAAATAATTATTATCGAATTAAGGTTATTGAAAATGACACTTTAAAGAATGATAGGGACGATTACCTTTTATTTGATGATACCTTTGGGCTGCAGTTTTTTGAAGAAGGCTTGGAATTGAATTATCCATTTGAGGCAGGAGATAAAGTTCGAATGGAGTTATTCAGAATGAATAAAAGTTCATATGATTACTTCTCACAATTAGTGGGATTGCTTTTTAATGATGGTGGTCTTTTTAGTCCCCCTCCTCAAAACCCAGACACCAATATAATAGTCGAAGAAGGTGAAGGTAAAGTATTAGGTTATTTCATGGTTTCACCAGTTCTGACTGAAACAGTGTTTATCAGAAAGGAAAACAATTAATAACTTTTAAAGTTATTTATCGTAATATTGCAATATACTTATGGGGATTACAAAAACAGATTTATTTACTGCTAATCAAAATGAGTTGGCAAGAATGGCAAAAGCCTTAGCTCATCCTGCCAGGATCGCAATTATTCAATATTTGCTTAAAACAAATACCTGTGTAAATGGCACTCTTGTCCAGGAATTGGGATTAGCTCAGGCTACCATTTCACAGCATCTAAAAGAATTGAAAGAAATTGGACTCCTTCAAGGGACTATTGAAGGAGCATCCATGAGTTATTGTATTCATCCTGGAAAGTGGGAAGAAACACAAAAACTGCTCAATGAGCTTTTTAATTCTTACCGATCTTCCAGTGGGGATGGGAATTGTTGCTAAAAAAATTTGAATTTATTTATCGTAATATTACAATCAATATGAAACTATCAGAAATCAAGTCAAAATTGCCAAATTTGGGTGAATTAGTTTTTAAACTGCCAAATGGAGCGTCAGTGCCTGCTCATTTTCATGTGACTGAAATCGGTCAAATCAATAAAAAATTCATTGACTGTGGAGGAAAGTTGAGAGATGAAAAATCAATCAACTTTCAACTTTGGGAGGATGGAGATTTCGACCATAGGCTTGGGGCCGATAAATTGTTACATATCATCGAACTGTCAGAGAGAGTTCTGGGGTTGGAGGATTTAGAAGTGGAGGTAGAATATCAATCCGATACTATTGGGAAGTATGGGCTGGAATTTTACCAAAATGAATTTCATCTTACAAAAAAGATGACAACTTGCCTTGCGAAAGAGAGTTGTGGTGTACCTAGTTCAAAACAAAAAGTAAGTCTGGCAGGTCTGAAAGTGAAGGAAGATAATTCTTGTGTTCCAGGAGGAGGATGTTGCTAAGTTAACATATGCATTTATTCCCCGAAATTGAACAAACTGTTCGGAACCTAAAAAAAAGGGCTATTTCTGAAGAGAGGAAGGTAGTGCTAGTACCTTTAATAAACTATATGGTTTATCAAATTCAGAATGATAAACCCATCAAGCTGAATTTTATCTGTACACACAATAGTCGAAGAAGCCAGTTTTCCCAAATTTGGGCTCATGTATGGGGCTATTATTTCAATCTACCTGTTCAGAGTTTCTCAGGTGGAGTGGAGGTGACAGAGTTTAATTCAAGGGCTGTTGCAGCTTTACGTCGAGATGGATTTGAAATCAAAGCCATCGGAGATAGTAATCCCATTTATGAATTAAACTTTGGGAAAAAGCAAAAACCGATTCTGGCTTATTCTAAACTTTTTGATGATGAATCAAATCCTAAAGTTGAATTTGCCGCAATCATGACCTGTGATCATGCAGATGAAAATTGCCCTTATATTCCGGGCTGTGAAGTTAGATTTCCAATAAGGTTTGAAGATCCAAAAATTTTTGACGAAACTCCAATAGAACGTAAAATGTATTCAGAACGATCTCATGAGATAGCCTCAGAATTATTTTATGTTTTTGGTCAAGTCCATAAGTTGATGAAAAAATAGAAAGACTTTGACTTTCTTAAAATCTTTAATTGAGTTGAAGTTTTTCCTTTAGTAGCTTAAAATCTACAGGTTTGGTTAAAAAAGCATCAGCTCCAAGACTTTTTGCAGTATTATAATTCTGTTCATCCCCATAAGCAGAAATCATCATGACGATCGGTTTAGGAGTTAGTTCTTTTTCTTTAATTTCTTTCAATAGCTCTAAACCGCTCATTCCAGGCATGTTAATGTCTGAAAGGATTAATATTGCCTCATGATCTAACTTGTCAATGTATGCGAGTGCTTCTTTTCCGGAGAAGGCGAATACAAAATCAACAGTTTTTGATCGGATTTCCTTTCTGAATCTTTGTTCAAAAAGTGTTTTCACATCTTTTTCATCGTCTACAACTAGTATTTTCATAATTTAATTTTTTGGAATTATTAATTTAAAGTCGGCTCCAGAGCCAACTCCGGATTCGACTTGAATTTTTCCACCATGTGATCGTATGATATCATAACTTAATGAAAGTCCAAGTCCTGTTCCTTGTCCTGTTGGTTTTGTAGTAAAAAATGGTTGGAAAATCTTTTGTTGAATTGATTCAGGAATTCCATTTCCATTATCCGAAACAATGATTTCTACATATTCTTCAAAGTTTTTTGTACTGATCTTGACAGTTGGATTGAATTCACTTCCATTGAGATTGTTCTTTCTATCTCGAATCGAATGAAAGGCATTTGTAATAAGATTAAGAATTACTCTTCCTATGTCTTGTGAAACCACATTGATTATTGGAAGGTTTTGATCAAAATCTGTTTCCAATGTTGCGTTAAATGTTTTGTCTTTTGCTCTCAAGCCATGATAGGAAAGCCTTAAATATTCATCAGCAAGAGAATTAATGTCGGTAGGAACTTTTTGTCCATTGCTTGATCTACTATGTTCAAGCATACCTTTCACGATGGCATCTGCCCTCTTGCCATGGAAGTTGATCTTTTCTTCATTTTCAATAATGTCTTTAACTAAAGCATTTACTTCTTCAATATTTCCGGTTTCAATTTCCTCCTTCAATTCGTCTAAAAGTTCAGTATTCACTTCCGAAAAATTATTTACAAAGTTTAAGGGGTTTTGAATTTCGTGGGCAATTCCTGCCGTTAATTCACCAAGGGATGCCATTTTTTCTGATTGTATAAGTTGCTCCTGAGCTTCTTTTAATTCTCTAAGGGCTTCTTCAATTTGTTCTTTTGCTTTTTGAAGTTGATAGTTTTTTAGGGTTAAGTCTTTTGTTTGTTCTTCAACTTTCTCCTGAAGTTCTTTATTCTTTTTTTGCCATTCAGTCAAATGCCAGGCATCTCTCACTACATTGACTGGTGTACTACCATGCCAGTGAATTAGTTTCCATGAATCGTCTATCCACTGGAAAAGGCTGCTAAGTCTGAAATCTAATTTATCAGTACCCTCTGGGTTTTTAACAAATAAATCAAACTCATTGACCAATAAAGCAAGATCTCCAGACTCATCTTTCCAGTATTTAAACGGCTTTTTCTTATAAGATACTTCTATTCCGGCCTCTTTACTTTGCTGATATTGCAATTCTAATACTTCTCTAAAATTTTTAAAGCCTTTAATTCTTTCATCTTTGGTGGTACCAAAACCCGATACCTCTTTAGAAATGAAATCTGGCATTTTTTCAGAAGGATATTCTGAGGTGAATATTCTTAAAATTTCCTCTTGTGCTTTTTGAAGTAATTGATCTTTTTCAGATTTCATTTGTATCAATCAAGCTTTTTATATTTTCTATAAAAAACATTATTAAATTTTTAAGTCTCTTAAAAAAGAGAAAAGTCAATATCAATTTGATTTAATAAACAAGATTCCTTGGAAACTATGCAATCTTTGAAATTGACTTGAATAGATTAAATTTTATTTGTTGCAAAAGGATTAAAAATATATTGGATGGATAAACTGTTTAATTTGGAGTTATTGATAAACTTATAACCACAAGATAATTTAATAGAAATTGTTGGATTTAAAATATTTTCAATATCTGATCAGCAAAAAAACAGAGTTAAATTATTTTTGAGGTTTAGGTAATTTTCTATTAAGTATTTTGAAATGATCGTTTTTAAATATGTAAATCCCTTTCAATGAAAATCTAATCATTTTTTTTACATAATATTCGTAGATATATGAAAATTTCGTAGGGTTTTTAAAAAATTCATTTTAGATTAGTGACATGAATGAATTGAACCACAACGAAGAACTGATCATGGGCATCTTTTGGAAGCT
>NZ_JAHEBC010000506.1 GCF_024642405.1 Algoriphagus sp.
AAATGAAGGTGTCATCATTTCCTTCATTGTCATGGACCCAAATGTCAAATGAACATGATTGTCTATCAAACCGGGCATTAATGTTTTTCCCTGCCCATTTATTACCAAGAGATTTGTTTGGGTTTCAAAAGTTGAGGAACTGATATCTGCTATTTTGTTACCAACAATCAAAACGTTTACAGGAGCACTTAACTCGGAAGAATAGCCATCAAACACTCTTACGTTTTCAAAAACTATCTTAGAAATTTCCTGAGCAAAGGTTTTCATCTCAACAATGAAAAAGAAAAAAATCAGGCATAATGAAAATGGTACTTTCTTCATAGCTAATTGTTTAAATCTTGAAAATAATTATAATGTAAAAAGTGTCTGTAGCAATTTGATAATACCTCCGCTAAAAGATAGAATCACCCCGTAAATAAATAGTCTGAGTGTTTTTCCATAATATATTTCGGGAAATTCTTTGTTATAATTATGGTTTAAGATCCTGAAAAGAGTTATGATGAGAAAAATGATCCCGCTTGCGATGAATGTTAAAATGAGGATGGAAAGAAGGTTATTGTTGTTTCCACGCTTGACTAAATCTGTTGTAAAATTCAAAACGAAGCCTAAAATGATTCCTGCAGCAGTGACCATAGGTTGCCGATAATTAAATAATTGATCTTTATTATCATTCTTCATAGGTCAAAGCAATTTGATCAGCGAAATCATAAAAAATTTTTGAGGTACCAAAAATTTAATTAATCTATAGAAACTTATTTTTGTTAAAAAATAGATCAGATGAATCTTATATTATTTCTAAGTTAACTTTAAATAAACTATTTATCACGTTGAATTCAAATTTAAAGCTCAAAGGGCGTGAAAATCCCAATTTTTTGATCTTGCTTGTTTACATAACTAATTTTTGAAGTATTAGTTAACTCAACAAATTTCTTTCAAAAGATTTTGACTCAATTAATTTACTGAATTCTGTTTCCTTTTATTAAGCCAAATCAAAAATCCGGTTATCGTAAAGGAAGCACCGATTAATGGAGCTAAACAAACGAGAGTTTTTCCCGGAAGTCTCAGGATGCTACCAAAGTGGATTTCGTAAACCAATCCATTTATTTTTTTAAAACTACTTCTGTCTTGTGATACCTCATTTTGAAACTTCCCTAAAATGATCTCTACAATATATTGGTCATGGTACTAACGACTGAATGGCTATTCTTATAGTCAATTCAATTAAAGGAAATCGCTACTAGGATTGTCAGCTTCCTTTGATTTCCTCAATTCTCATTCTCCAAAATCAAAACACTTGGTAATTCTTTAATCCCTCGCATGATCAGTTTAGTGTATTCCAGGGTATTGTGTAAATAGGAACCAAGGACAATATCCTTATCACCATCTCCATCTAAATCTCCCACATCCATAGTCATCCATTTTCCAAAAGCAGCCTCAGGAATGAATTTGGGTTGAAAAGTCATATTGCCCTTATTTTCAAAAAGTAAAAATTGGGCCTCAGGATTTTCAAGTTCATCGTAAAAAGCAATCGTGGCCAAATCCAAATCTCCATCCTGATCAAAGTCTAAAGTCATGGCTTTGGCAGCGCCATACTGAGGATAGAACCAAGCTTCCTCAAATGTGCCATCTTTCTTATTTTCATAAATTCGAAACCCATGAAAGGGTTTGGCAACAGCTGAGTAATCCCAATTATCTCCATTGCTATAAAGGATATCTAATGATCCATCTCCATTGAAATCCTGTAATTCAAAATAACTGGAACCCATCACCGGAGAAAACCGAAGTAAGATTTCTTCAAAATCGAATTGGCCATTTCCCTGATTGTAAAAAACGGAAATTCGTTCGTTACCTTGGCAAAAGAGGGCTACGACATCCAACCTTCCATCTTTATTCAAATCGGCAATTTCTAATTTTCTAGCTCCCGCTCCACCGAGTTTAATGGGTTCTGAGTTTAGATTTCCATCTGGATAGATTGAAATATTCCCACCATGATGCCCGTAATTGCAAAGTAAAAAATCAGCTTTTCCATCTTTTTCTAAATCCTCCCAAATCCCAAAAACC
>NZ_JAHEBC010000189.1:0-1001 GCF_024642405.1 Algoriphagus sp.
CCAAAGGATTGAATCCAAATGGCCCGGTGAATGTGGTTCGTGAGGATCCTGTTCAAAAGGGATTGCTTTTCGCCGGGACCGAAAGAGAAGTTTATTTTTCAATCGACGATGGCCAAAATTGGCAATCGTTGAGAAATAATATGCCTGCAAGTTCCATCCGTGATTTGGTCATTCATGAAAATGATTTGGTGGTGGGAACGCATGGTAGATCTGCCTGGATTTTGGATAATATTGCACCTCTTCGAGAACTGGCAAAATCAAGAGAAGCCACTGCCTATTTGTTTTCACCTTCTCCTACTTATCGCGTCAGATGGAATATGTTTTCAGATACTCCACTTCCTCCGGAAGAGCCCACTGGTCAAAATCCACCGGACGGGGCGATTTTAGATTATCAACTGAACAAGAATGCTCAAAACGTTAAACTTGAAATACTAGACAGCCAGGATAATTTGATCCGATCGTATTCGAGTACTGATCAGCCTGAGGAAATTGATTCCATTTCTTTACCTCATCCTACCTATTGGATCCGACCTCAACAAAAGGTAGGAGTGTTACAAGGTCATCATCGTTTTGTTTGGGACTTAAGACATGAGCCACCCAGAGGTTCTGAAAGAGGATTTTCTATTGCTGCAACGTATAGAAATACACCGAGTGGTCCTCATGGACCTTTTGTGAAGCCTGGAACTTATAGAGTTCGGTTGACAGTAGATGGAGAAGTTTCCGAACGTCCTCTGACAATTAAAATGGATCCTCGAGTCATTATATCTGAGAGTGTTTTGCAAATGCAAACTGATTTAAGCAAAACTTGCTATGATGGATATCATGCACTGCAAGACATTGTGGAGGTCATTGATGCCAAATCAAATCCTTCTGAAGCAGAACTTGCACTTCGGGGAAACGGAAAAGTGGGTGATCCAGATACCATGTATGGAAGTATTCGGTATACTGATCCAAATCAAGAAACCTTGGTTGGTTTACAAGAAAAATTCCTGTTCATGATG
>NZ_JAHEBC010000189.1:1040-5058 GCF_024642405.1 Algoriphagus sp.
CTTTTAGGAATTCGCATTCAAATAATATTAGGATCCTTTTAATTGAGACCATATTCAGTTTGTATCAATTTCAATAAACTGCTAGCATTTGATTTTAAAGCCTGTGAACGTAAACTATTGCCTAAAGTCATCTTGGATAAATAATGAACTTGAAAAGCCATTTGATTTATAACCTGTTTATCATCCGTGATCAATTGGGGATTATCGGTTGGCATTACAAATTTCATTTTGGAATCCATCGTATTCTTCATAGCCATTGTTTCGAAAACCGTTCCTCCCAGTTCTCGAAATGTAATTCTGGTCTCCATATCAGTTTCATCCCATTCTTCTAATTCTCTTACTTTTTTTTCGTATTTGAGTAGCTCATTTACGACTTTTCTATTACTTATCAATCGGAGATTTCCGGCATTTTTCAATTGTAAAATGGTACCGTCAGAATAAACAAAGGGAGTACCATCGAATACCTGTCGGGCAAAGAAATAGATTTGGTTTCCATACTGTTTGCGATCTTCGGAAAGTAGAAGAACTGATAAAGAATCCATTAAAACGCTTTTATTCAATCGAAAACTGCTGTAATACTGAAGGTTGGTAGTGTCCGTTTTTAAGTCTTCAATTAAGGAATTGATATATTCCTTTTCTATTTTTTTGACACTCAAGGATTCCCGGTAATTCTCTGCTAGAAATCCACAAAATACTGCAAGAAAAAGCATGAAAAATTCCTTAATGTAGGAAGACCAGTTTTTCTTTTTCAGTGTGCTAATCACATCCTTGTTGGAGACGTCAGCTTGATTTTCGGAGGTCTGATTTTGGTCCATTTCTTATTCAATCTGATATTCCTCAGTGAGGGATAAATCATTCTTTAAAGGGGTTATCTCTTTTAATCTTTTCTGTGTTGGCAGTTTATTTCATCATTTCCCTAAGCCTATTCCGCGCTTCGTCAAAGCGGCTTTTCATACGATTCATCTCAGTATCACCGTATGCTGCTTTTGCTATTCGTTCGGACGCATCAATCGCCCGGATAAGATCGGATGCTGCTGCTTTGCGTGAGTCGGGATCTGTACTGCCAACTGCCTCGATCCAAATTGGAGAACTATGAGCAAATGGCCTAACATGCATAGTAGGCCATGAATCTTTAAGAGGCTTACTAGCATAGGCACGCATTGCTACCCATCCGCCACTTGGGAGGTTTACTTTGCCTTTGAATGTTCTCGTTTCCCCTGCCTTGATTCCAGTCAACTTCTCGACAACAACTCCATTGACCACAAGCTCTACTATATCGATATCATTGGTTCCAGCCAAAGTGGCATGCCATTCATGCTGCCCACTAGAAACAACATCTCCTGGTTTTGCATCTTCACCCAATTGGAAAAGCAATGCTGGGCCAGTCGTCACAAAACCTTTACCTGCCATGGCAGCTTCAAGCACTGCATCGGAAGTAATTTCTGCTCCGTCCAACCTTACATAATTTCGTCCCGTACCTACCGCCATGGTACGGTGGAAGTCTACCCACATGTCTGTCCCCGACATGGCAGCCACCGGCCGCCCAATGTTTAGAAGACGATACCAGACTTGACTGTTTCCCAAAGGACTGGTCCATGCACACACCATTTCCAAGCCGATGCGCTCAGCAAGGACCGCATCGGAGATTAGCTCTATGGGAATTGGACCCTTATCGAGTTGATCGAAAGGATCAGAATCAATCTCGATAGGGTGGACATAAGTAGTAAAAGCTCCAGTTCGATCGGCATAATCAACCACCTCGCCGTTACTCCGATCAGGGTCGCCCAGTTTGGGATTGTTAGGACCCCAGAACCAAGGCGCATAGGGTTGCTCAACACCGAGTAAACTGACATGCCCATGAAAGTGGGACCGTACTTCTTGGCTTTGGATGACAATTCGACCATTTTGCGTAGTTTCAAGGCCTACAAGTGGAGCATCTATTCTCCGTTCCCAGCGATTCCAAGACATTGGGGCAAGTAAGTCCAGATCTTCTCCTGCCATAGCGCGAAGTGCATTTTGATGGGTGGCAGGATGATGACCGTCTCCGTTTAAATGTACATGGTGATCTGCAGAAACATAACCGGCAGCACTTGCATTCCAAATAGGAGTTAGGGAAAGTCTGACTTCTGAAATAGTATTCTCACCGACCAAAACCTTTGTTTCTACTGTTTCTGTCATTGGGCCCTGAACTGTTGTCACTGTATAGTTGCCAACCGGAAGACTAAACTGGGCTTTATCCTCAATATAGAAATAATGACGACCCGTTTGTGGATCGACATAGGTAGCATCCTCATGGAAAGCTACCGGGAATCCATCTTCTCGAACGATAGAGACTCTTGCCGTGATCGGGGTTCCGAGAGCATCGGTCACATTAATACTCAGCATACCGATAGCTTCGTCTAGGTCCCAATTTGAAATCTTCACCTGCTGAGGTGTGCCACCATAAGTAGGGATTTGCATAAGTCGGAATTGGCGGTTTTCGTCCAGTTCGACAAAGAATACCTGATTCCCATCAGCGCTAAAGGCTGGAGTTAAGGCAAAAGGATCGCCATCCGTGAGCCGATGATTTACTCGTGGATCGTTCAGGTCCATGGTCCAGAGGTGGTAGGCATTGTCAATCGGAGCACTGTACACAATCAGACTTTGAGAGGGATGAGCATCAGCGGTGAAGTGGTAGGTCAAGGTCTGGGAAAGAGTAATAGTGTCGGTACCAGTCTTGAAGTTTTTAATTCGAAGCACACGATTTGCTCCCCTCCCGTGTAGGTACATCAGGCTTTCACCATCTGCCAGAGATCGGGAATTTCGCTCCACTTGTGGCAAGTCAGTAAGTTGCTTTTCCTCCCCAGATAGAAGGTGATTTTGTCGTAGGTTAAGCGAACCGCTAATACCTGATGAGTAGTAAAGCAATTCCCCATCATCAGAGAATTCTGGGTCTAGCTCGATTGCATCCGTATCTATTTTTGTTTCATTTCCGCTTGCTAGTTCCAGTACAATAATTGCCGTATTGCTCCCCTCGTCACGAACGAAGACGATCTTATCGCCCCTAGGGGACCAGCGGGGACGGGAGTCGATTCCCGAGCTATTAGTTAACCTGACTGCTGTATTAGTCTCCAAGTTAAGATTCCAGATCCAACCTCGTGCAGAAAAGGCTAGATGAATACCATCAGGCGCTGGAGCAGGATCTGTAGGTCCGAAGGCAAGAATTGGAAGCTCATGCTGCTCCAAGTAAACATGGTGTCCAAAGTCATCAAGCTTGGAGTAGTGATTAGTCCACTGCGCCAAAGCTACATTAAGCGTAAGCAGTTGTGTTAAAACTGAAATTGTTACAATGGCTATTCTTTGAATTTGGTTTCGCATTTGAAATGGGTTTATCCTAATAAAATTATACTTCTCCTTGATTTTGTTGAAAAATGAAGCAGGACTTTGAATTGAAAAAGTAATTGCTTCTTGCCTTCAAAGCCTTCATTTTAATCATTTAGTCTTTTGATAAAGTCACAAACAATTGCGATTGAATCAGCCAAGCACCGGTTTTCTTCGTCCATTGGGCGGAATAGTTTCCTCCAACAGCCGCTTCGTTTGAGCCTTCCACATAGCCTTTCCATGTTCCCGTTTCCCAGGCAAGTTTGGTTACTGGGTTTACTATAATTTCATCAGCAGTTCTGACCCAAAACATTCGAGGTCCGGTTGCATTTTTGATGTAATCCATCAGTGCAGCCTTTCCCGAAATCAAGGTTCCTGCTCCAGTCGTAATCAGGATATCATCGGTCAGAAAAGTACTGTTTAATTCTTCGTTAAAATTCCGAAGAGCCTCATTGGAAGCCTCCCTTTGAGCCTTGATTTGTGCTATTTCAGCCTCTTGAGCTACTAATTCCAAAGATTGAAAAAAGAAGAGACCCATAATAAATACCCAACCGAAAAAGATCGATTTTTTCATGTGGTATGCTTAAAGTGTAAATAACAAATACCCTTTATGAAGTAAATCCGTAGTCGCGGTGAATCTGGAAATAGCCATTTCGAC
>NZ_JAHEBC010000189.1:5068-7368 GCF_024642405.1 Algoriphagus sp.
ATACTGGGAACCAATTTTTGCTTCATCATGGATTGTCCACAAACAATGAATCTGATTCCATTCTTTTTAAATTCTTCCAAAAGTTCAGCATTTGGATTGTCCACATTAAAGCGCTTTTTATATTCATCATTGCTCAAAACAATAGGTGTGGAGCCCGAAAATACCACAAAAACGAATTCGATATTTTCTTTTGGTACTCCTGCATAGATGTGTGCATTATACATCCTTGCGGCATAGTCTAGGTCCTCTGAAACCTCCTTTTTATCACTTATGCTATTACTGATTTCTATTACGAATTTATAGTTCTGGGTGGGATCAGGTTTGAGGGTTTCAAAAGGAATCACATTTATTCCCCCGTAGCCTTGGATTGCTGGATAGACGATTTCCTGAGCTTTAATAAAACTCAATGTGGAATAGAACAAGATCAAAGTAAATAGATGCTTTTTCATGATTTTGTAGTTTAAATGATTGCTATTTCTGATCTCTATAATGATTAAACCAGCTTAAAATGGAGGCAGATTTGCTCATCAACATACTGGGTCTGTTTACCAAACCATGAGAGGCATTAGGAATTCGAACCATAGCTGTTTCCACTTCCTGTAATTTTAAGGCTGCATAGAATTGCTCCGATTCAGCGATTGGAGTACGATAATCCTTTTCTCCAGAAAGCAGCATCGTTGGTGTAGTTACATTTCCCACAAAAGTAATCGGAGAGCGCTGCGCGTAATTCTCAGGCTCTTCCCAAGGATTACCGGGAAACCAGTATTTCGTAAAGAATGCAGGATTATCTGCATACAAAACGTGAGTAGACCAGTTGATGACTGGTTTTGCGACTACCGCTGCCTTAAAGCGATCGGTTTTACCTACTATCCATGCAGTTAGCAGTCCCCCGCCAGACCCACCAGTGACGAAAAGATTTTCGGTGTCTACATATCCTTTTCCGATAACAGCATCTACGCCAGACATCAGATCTGCATAATCATGATTTGGATAATCGTGGTGGATGGAGTTACCAAATTCTTGTCCGTATCCGGTACTTCCTCGAGGGTTTGAATAAAGCACAACATATCCCGCGGCTGCATATTGCTGGATCTCGTAAGAAAATGCCGGACCATACATGGCAAAAGGTCCTCCATGGATTTCTAAAATAAATGGATACTTTTTAGAAGGGTCAAAATTTGGCGGTGTAACAATCCATCCTTGTATTTTCAATCCATCATAAGATGATTCCCACCAGATTTCCTCCACATTCCCCAGGTTTCTGAATGAAAAAATATCGTCATTTAAAGCAGTGATTCGTTTAGATTCTCCTTCGGACCAAATGGCCAAATCTGCTGGGTGATCAGCCCCTCCTAATGTGTAGGCAAACTTTGCGTTGGTAGAAACTGAAAAATCCCCTGCATTATAAGGCCTACCCAAATCCAGACCACCCAAACCTTCTACCACAGTTCGGATTTTTCCAGTAAGGGCTACATGACCGATTTTTGTGTCTCCAAATTCATCATACTGGAAATAAA
Source organism: Algoriphagus sp. (assembly GCF_024642405.1). Classification (GTDB taxonomy): domain Bacteria; phylum Bacteroidota; class Bacteroidia; order Cytophagales; family Cyclobacteriaceae; genus Algoriphagus. The sequence continues at coordinate 6,586 of NZ_JAHEBC010000189.1, forward strand.
TTCCTTTTCCATTGGCTTCCCATTGTGGATTTCCGGCATCTCGATCCAGATCAGCAGTCAGGTTTTTAACGCCAGTTCCATCTGCGTTCATTACATAAAGGTTCGTGACTTGGTATCCTTGGAAGGAATCGTCATATCCTGTAAATGCTATCTGAGTACCATCAGGTGAAAGAACCGGATTTCTATCTGGACCAAATCTTGAAGTCAAAGCCGTAATATCTCCAGAACTAAGGTCTAGCTTATATATTTCAGAATTGGCAGGTTCCAATTCATGGTTTTCATGGAGATTGGCAGAGAAGAAAAGGCTTTTTCCATCTTTGCTCCAAATTGGTGAACCGTAATCATTTTCATCAGATGTCCATTGCCTTGCAGTTCCTCCGGCTAGACTAATCGTGAAAATCTGAGAATTACCTGGCTTATAATATCCAGCTCCATCGCCTCTATAATTCATTTCATCGATATAGATCGGAGCCTCATTCCATGTAGCACCTTCTGGCTTACTTGGTATGTTTAAAAGTGACTTTTTAGTTTTAGGAACAAATTGAGTAAATGCTAAGTGCTGATTATCATAAGACCAGGAAACTGATCCAGGTGCATTGGCTGAGTTGGTTAGGGCAACGGATTCTTTTGTATCCAAATACAGGACAAAAAGCTTCATTTTTTCATCCTGTTGATTCGATCTGTAGGCGATTTTAGTTCCGTCATGAGACCAAACCGGACCTACATCATTTTGATTTCCTTGCGTCAAAGGTCGATTTTGAGTTCCGTCGATATTTGAAATCC
>NZ_JAHEBC010000019.1 GCF_024642405.1 Algoriphagus sp.
CGATGAACTATTTAGCTCATGCATATCTTTCCTTCCATCAAGAAGAAATCCTAGTGGGTAATTTCATTGGGGATTTTGTGAAAGGTAAAATGATGGACAGGTTTCCCGAAGGAATCCAGCAAGGAATAAAATTGCATCGGGCTATTGATAAATTCACAGACTCGCACCCTTTGGTAAGAGCAGGCCAAACTTATCTAAGACCTAAGTTCGGGCATTATTCTACGGTTATTACTGATATCTATTTTGATTATTTCTTAGGGAAAAATTGGAATAAATACTCAAATCAACCTTTGGAATCCTTCGTTGATTCTGTTTATGAACAAGTTTCAAAGTATGAGGCATACTTTCCAGATCGCTTTGGTAATTTGTTCTATTGGATGAAAAAAGATAATTGGCTTTATCATTACTCAACGATCAGGGGAATTCAAATGTCCTTGACAGGTCTTTCAAAAAGGACAAAGTTTAATTCCAAAATGGAAGTGGCTCATTTGGCACTATTGGAGCGGGAGGCAGAATTTGAAATCATTTTCTTCGCTTTTTTCGAAGATTTAAGGACTTTTGCAAAGCAAAAACTGGAAGAAATACAACTCACTTATGATTCTGATTAAACCAAAATTATCCACCTATTTTTCTCTCGGTATCCTTGTCCTAATATTATTAGCGGGATTAGTATTCATCCTTAGAGATTTTGCTTACATCGGTAGTTTTGGGATTTGGTTTTATTTAATAGCGGCACCTTTGCTCACGCTGGTAATATTGATGATACTCATAAAACTCCTGGCTGGGTATAGATTTATCGCTGCAGGAAAAGATCAAATTGTGGTAAAAATGCCAATAAGACAATATGAAAAAATCTATCCGATTAACCAGATTTTAGCCTGGGAGGAAGAGACAATTATTGCCAATAAAAAAGAATTCAAACAACTCACGGTAGCTTTTTCAGATAAGCAGTCCATTTCTATTTCTAATCATGAGCACGAGTCTTACACGCAACTAGTGAAGTATCTCTTAAAGAAAGCGGGTAAGCAACAAGTGAAAAACAAAAAAGCCTGAGAAAATACTCAGGCCTTGAATTTACCTTTGGTTTCTAAAATGCTTATCATATAGAGAAATACTCTCTTGGATAATCCTTAATGCATCTTCCTTGCCAAGAAAATCTTCTACTTTCACTTCCTTATTTTCAAGTTTCTTATAGTCTTCAAAAAAACGGTGAACCTCTTTCATCAAATGAGGTGGTAGATCGTCAATATCTTCGATATAATTAACGGATTGATCTCCTGCCGCGACAGCAATAATCTTGTCATCTGCTTCACCTCCATCAGTCATCCGCATTACGCCGATTACTTTTGCTTCCACTAAACACATCGAAGGAATATCAATCTGAGAAATAATAAGAATGTCAAGCGGATCGTGATCCTCGCAATAAGTCTGTGGAATAAATCCATAATTCGCAGGATAGTGAACCGCTGAAAACAGCACTCGATCCAGCATCAGCATACCCGATTTTTTATGAAGTTCATACTTCCCTTTACTTCCTTTTGGGATTTCAATTACCCCCATTACAGTTTCAGGGGCATTTTTTCCGATATTGACGTCGTGCCAAGGATTAATCATATTATTTGTATTTGTTAATAAAAAATGAATCTCCGTTCTAATCCGATACAAAGATACATTATACCTTCGAATTGAAAGTTTTTCAATTTTATTTCATATCAGGAAGAGTAACCGTGATCTTTGTTCCCTCATCAAGGGCAGATTCTAAATTAATAGATCCCCCCATTTGTTCTACTGCTTCTTTCACCATGTAAAGCCCGAGACCAACCCCAACATTTTTTTGAGTTGCACGCGTAAATAGGTTAAATACTTCTGGGTGATGCTTAGCGTCAATCCCGATACCATTATCCTCCACAGATATTACAACACTTTCTTCCAACACATCTACAGTCAAGCTTATATTTCTTGGACCTGGTTCAGGTTTTTGAAATTGAACAGAGTTACTAAAAAGGTTATTCAAGATCACTCTAATCTTTGCATCGTCAGAATGGAAATCCTTTTCTTGATTTACTTGAATATCCAAATGGAAATTTGACAGATCAAACTTGGCATGATATGCTTCCATTTGTTGTTTTACAATTTCCTTAAAATCCAGTTTGGTTACCTTATGGTCTATTTTTGTGGATCTATAAAAATCCAACATTTTGTAGATATAATCATCCAGTTTGACGGTCGCGGAATCAATCATATCAAAGTACTCCCTTGTTTGCGGATCTTCGATTTCAAGCTTTGCCAACTTAGAAATACCGGAGATACTCATCAATGGCCCCCTGAGTTCGTGAGAAAGACTGTAAACAAATTGATTCATTTCAGAATGAAGCTTTTTCAATTTGACGTTTTTTTCTTTCAGTTCCATTCTCATGAAATAAATATCGGCAGCGTTTTTTATCGAATTCTTGATCTGCTCTATGTTCCATGGTTTATCAATAAATCGATAAACTTCCCCTTTATTTATTGCATCAATTACACTGGAAATATCCGAATAACCTGTAAGTAAGATCCGAATAGGATCCGGATTTATTTTGACCATTTTCTCAAAGAATTCAGTACCTGTCATTCCAGGCATTCTTTGATCCGCAATGACCACATGAATTTCTTCTTCTTGGGCAATCCGAAGTCCCTCTTCAGCATCAATTGCTGTAAAAATTTTAAAGTCTTTTCTTAAAGTAGCTCTAAATGATTTAAGGTTATTATCCTCATCATCTATATAAAGTACATGGATTTTATAACTCATATTTCTGGGTACTTTGATAAACAGGAAGAGTTATTTTAAAAGTTGTACCCTGTCCTTGCTGGGTATTAACTTCCAGGCTTCCTTTGTGATTTTCAATTATAGAATAAACAATAGAGAGACCCAAGCCGGTCCCTTTCCCTACTGCCTTTGTCGTAAAGAATGGTTCGAATATACGTTGTTTTACGCTTTCCGGCATTCCAGGACCATTATCTTCAATCTCTACAGTTACAGTTTCGTCTAAATGCGCCTGAGTTCTGATAGTTATATGGGGGTCTATTATTTCGTCTATACTATCTGAAAGTGCATGTACTGCATTGTTAATAATATTCATGAAGACTTGGTTTATTTTCCCAGCCAGACATTCTACCATAGGTAATTCTCCAAATTCCCGAACGATCCTTATTTTTCCAGGCATGGTACTATTTAGGAGAATTATAGTACTATTGATCCCGTCATGGAGGTCCACTTTTTTGAGATCTTGCTCATCTACTCTTGAGAAGATTCTTAGTCCTTTCACAATTTCAACAGTCCTTCTGGCACCATCTTCCATTCCTTTTAAAAGCTGGTCGATCTCATCAAGAACATAATCAAGTTCAAGATCTTCTTCCAGGCTTTTTGCTTTCTTGATAGAGGCTTCAGAAAACTCCTTTTTCCCTGTTTCCCTATAAAACTCAATCACATCCATGATATCTTTAATATCTCGTTTCAGAGGAGTAATATTGGAACTTACAAAGTTGATCGGATTATTAATTTCATGTGCAATACCTGCTGTCAATTGACCTAAAGACGCCATCTTCTCCTGGTTTACCAATTGACTTTGGGTGTTTTGAAGGTTTCTTAATGCATTCTCTAACTCATCTGTTCTAAGCTTCACCTTCTTTTCCAAAAGTGTATTTTGTTCACGAACCAAGATTTCATTCTCCTTCGAAATCTGCAATCTTTCTGCCTGTTCACGTTCTTTTTCCTTCTTCAGAATATTGATTCGATCAGCCAATGCAAATGAAAGTAGAACTACTTCCAAAGCTGACCCAATCGGCATAATGTAGGCTGTTAAATTATTGATTGCAATAATTCCCATCTCACTGAAAACAAATAAGAAAATTCCAATCATAAAAATCGACCAAGCAAGCAAATAATATCGGGCAGGTCTATACCCTTTTCTCAAAATCATTACCGCAGTAAATAATACAAAGAGAACAACGATAGATTGAGTGACCAGTAAAACCTGGTAACTTAATGTAATAGAAATTAAAACAGCATTTGCCAGAATAAATGCATAAACCCCATAGATTACGAAAAACCCTTTATCCAATTTTGGAACTATCTTTTTGGACATCAGGAAAATTCGAAGAAACCAAATCCCAACTATACTAACCGCTGATGAAAAAATAACGATTGATCGCTGGTTCATCCAGTCCCAATCAGGCCAAAGAATCCCTTGAGTGTATCCTAGAATGGATGCCTGAGCAAACCAAACTAACAAAGTATGAAGCACATAGATAAAGTAAACTTTATCTTTTACTGAGAAATACAAGAATAGGTTGTAAAAAAATAACCCCACAAAAACACCTGTCAAAAGACCAAAAAGTAAGTCTTCAAAAGTCAGTATTTCCTCTAAGCTTTCCTTTGAAGAAATAAAACCTGTAAATATTTTTTTATCAACGTTTTCAATCTTGAATAAGTAGAAATCGGCGTTTATTTCCTCTTCTGAAAAATCAAAAACTATTTTTTGAGAAACGAATTCCCTATCCTCAACACCAATCAATCGACCATTTAAATGCTCTTTTATAATTTTTCCATCTTTGACGGAATATAATTTCACATTATCGATTGATGTAGAATTCAAAGAGAATATCGGTTCTTCGAATTGATCCAAATTTGATAATTCAGCTTTTATCCATAATGAACTATTACTGATCCCAAAATTGAATGAATTACAATTATTTGATTTAAATGAATCAGAAGTCAAGATTTCATTGACATCAATATCATTATCGATCATTAAATAAGTAAAACACTCTACTTTAACGATTTGGTCTTCTTCAGCATATGCCCCGGCAAATGCCGTCAAAAAGAAAAAGCTAAAAACAAAAGCCCTAAATATCATTTCTCCAATTATTATTCTTCACTAACAAATCATAGTTTACTTCAAACTCACCTTTCGCCCCTACTTCAGTTTTTTGGAATTGAACGTTATTTCTTAATTCAATAATTTTCGCTCTTTCAGAAGAATCAGCTAATGGTAAATTCTCAGGATCTTTCATTACGATTGAGGTCGCGACAAGGTCCAATTTGGGATAAAAGAAAGTTCCTGAATTCCCTATTCCCGTTTCTATTTCAAACCCTTTTTGTAAAGAAGGCTTCAACGTATATTCTGCCACTAGGGCTAGTAAGGAACCCAATTTTAACTGCGTGGCAATAGCTATCCCAGCTCTGATTAGCAATACAGCTCCAATTCCATAACCAGAAATAGATTTTGAATTCCAAAGCCCTGAAACTTCTCCTGTTCCTAAGGAAGAATATTCCTTCACAAGATCAAAAATCTTATGATCAACTTGAGAAACGGCTTGCTCCATTGGAAGGGGGAAATCAGGATGAGCGATATGAATCCTAAGGCCACTGACAACTTCCTGAGTATCGTCTTTTTCAACAGTTACCACATAAACAAAGGGATTCTTCATCCAATCATTATTTGAAGATGTAACCTTAGTAACTCCATATTGTCGCAATACATCAGAGTGCCCTTGAACAAATTTTTGACATCGTTCTGGTTCATCTATCGCTCTAAATGCTTTAAAATTGAACATCTCAGATAATGATCAAAGTGTCTGAAAGATCTCTTCTGTAAGACTTTACAGTAGGATCACCTGCTTTATTGATTCTAAACATAAAAATTTCTTTTTGTTCATTTCCCTTATTGAAAATATTAGTGAATGAATTTTTAAGATTTAGAATCTCATTTTCCTCTATTTCAGTAAACCCTGTTTCCCTTTCATTTAAAATTCTATGGAAAATAAATAACATAGCAGAGACAGGTTGCACACTCAATCCTAACATATTTGCTTTAATCCAAAGTCTCTGTAATACTATACCCGCGTTTAGAATTGAAATTGGCGAATAATCATTAGTTTTCAATAAAAATATTCCTGAGGCTGAAGTAATAGTATCTTTTGAAATTTTTGTCAAACCATAACCCATTAAATATTTTCTAAAAAATTTGATGGTTCTTGGGTCTCTCAATAATCCCATAGCCGCCTTCTCTGTCCCGGAAAGCTCTAATGTGGCAATGTCAATCCCGTCTTTTTTATCTATTGCTTCTTTTTCAGTCCACCTCACTTCATTTACGAAATCAACTAATCCCTGATCATGAAAAAATCTAAGTCTATCCATCCCACCAACAATTTTAGCCAACTCCTCTAAGTCATCTTCCTTTTCAGTCCATTCTAAAGACACATTATTTTCATGAGAGACTTCTAGAAGCAAATTAATTTCATCTTGACTTAGTAAATACCTTTTCTTGTTTTTTCTATTAGTACACCTTAAATCTATGCCATCTGCTAATTCTGAGAATTTGATTTTTAAAGGCTTTGGTTGTTTAGTTAAAAATCTAATACTAGCGATACAATCCGAATCAAACTCTTTAATCTGGTAGATTATTTCTATTTCAATCCCCATTTTTCCAGAATGAAGTCTCAGATTTTCGAGAGCCGCACCAAATGCTATTAAAGAGCCAGTTCCTTTGTAATCCAGCATGGAATGACTCCTGATTTTATCATGAAATAAATGCAGGACACCTTTCTTGTCAAAAACCCAAATCCATGGTTGAATATTCCCCCCAGAAGGAGCCCAATTAGCTTTGTCAACTAATATTTCAAGTTCGGACCGTGAAATTTGATAAGCTGACTGAAGAACATTTGAGGGAAGAATAAATTGAAATTCTGAGAGGCTTGGTATAACAGGAGAGTCAATATTGATCTCCTCAGAATCACTTAGCTTAAATAAATTATCAAAATCAACATAGTATCTTCCTGATTTAATATCGTCTCCAAGAAGGAATTTTCGAGCTGCATGAGCAACTGACGCACCACCCAAAAATACCCCAGATGCCAATTGAGGCCAACTCGTAATGGTCTGCCCAATCTCCAATAATGAAACTTTCATTCTTGGGGAAAGTGTCTCCAAACCTGTAATTTTCAAAACAATAGACACTTTTTCAGTACTTGATAAATTTTTTAGAGAATCTGTCTCAACACCTTGAAGCAATCCATGAAAAAGCTCCCTTTCAGGTTCCAGATCAAAACGCTCCACATCTAACATGCCTTTATCAGAGGTATCCATCATTACTGCCAGTTTATGCTCTTTAGCTTTTTCACGGAGCAAGACTTTTATATCCAAGCTATCACACTCATCGATCAACAAATCCATTTTCCCTCCTTCCAGGATGAATTCATCTACATTTTCTGCTGTGATTCCTTCACGATACACTTTTACATTCAAGTAGGGATCAATTTCTGCAATCTCTCTTGCAGCAAGAATTACTTTTTCTAAACCTAAACTTGTCACACCCGCTTTTAATCTATTAAGGTTACTAAGTTCAAGTGTATCAAAATCTGCCAATCTGATTTCACCATATCCTCTTTCTAAAGTCATAGCCAAAGCAATACTTTGTCCCACAGAAAGACCTACTACACCGACTATCTTTTTTCCTAATGTTTTCTGCTCAGCTGGAGTTATTTTAAAATTATTTCTAAGAGTCCGAATTTTTATAAATTCTTCCTCAGAAAGAATATGAACCAGTGTATTTTTCCAAGGAAAAAAAACCCAATTACCGTACTTATCCTTATCTGTTTTTTCGAAAAAATCCTGAACAAGTGACATCAATTCTTGATTAGGTATAGTCCTGGACGGGTTTTCTGATTTTATTAAATCAGCTACTTGACTTTCAATTGGATCAGAAACCAAAACAAAATCATCTACTAATAATTCTTTGATTCTTAAATAATCGGAATTTTTATTAGGATTAAGTATTTGTGGTATATACTGAACATTTTGATCAGTAGAAAATTTAAATGACATTTGTTGAATCTGAGGGTGATTGGCTCAGTAAAGATAATTTATTAAGGTTTATGTCAAATACATTCGGTAGCATATTGGGTTAAAAACTTAGTAATTAATTTACAGACATCTCTATTTAGTTAATTATGGCGCAAATTTGGTTTGTTTTTTAACTGGAAATAAGATTATTTGTAGATAGGAAAAAAGCTATCGAAAGATTGGTTACAGCATGGAAACCGAAAGGGACGAAAAAATAAAAATTCTGTATGTGGATGATGAAGAAAATAATCTTCAGGCATTCAAGGCTACATTCCGGAGGGATTACAAAATTTTTCTTGCCATATCCGCAAGTGAAGCGAGAGAGTTATTAAAAACTGAACAGGTTGATTTAATCATAACCGACCAAAGAATGCCTCAAGAAACAGGCGTAGAATTTTTAGAAAGTATAATTCCTATTTACCCTAAGCCAATCCGTCTTCTTTTGACAGGATACACTGATATACAAGCAGTTATTGACGCGATTAATAAAGGTCAAGTATATCATTATTTGACAAAACCTTGGGAGGAAGATTATCTAAGGACGGTAATAAAAAATGCCTTCGAGATATATATGTTGAGAAGAGAAAATGAAAAATTAACTGAAGCTCTGCTAAAAGCAAATGAACAGTTAGAATTTTTACTCCGTCAAAATCTACTTTCCTAAATCAATATCTTGCAGCCAATAAAAGCTGAAGTTCTTTGTGAGAAAGTCCAAATTTCCTACCCAAATACGCATTGGTTAAACTGCCTCGGTAGGTATAAACCCCTCGCAAAAACCATTTATAATTGAAAATCATTTCTTCAGCACCACCTAAATCTGCTGTCTGAAGAATTATAGGTGTAAAAATGTTACTTAAAGAGTATGATGCAGTTCTTGCAACTCTAGAAGCAATATTCGGAACACAATAATGAATAATATCATGAATTCTATAGACCGGTTCATCATGACTGGTAACTCTGGAAGTTTCTATACAACCTCCCTGATCGATTCCCACATCAATGACAATGCTACCATGCATCATGTTAGCAACCATCTCCTCGCTTACTACAATTTTATTCCTTCCTTTCTCTGCTCTTAAAGCTCCAATTACCACATCAGCTTCAGCCATTGCCTGACTAAGACTGAAATTATCAATAGTTGAAGTATAGACTTGTTGCCCTAATAATTGCTTGATCCTTCTTAATTTATAAATATGGTTGTCAAAAACTTTTATATTGGCACCGAGTCCCAATGCTGTTCTTGCTGCATATTCCGCCACAGTCCCCGCCCCAATAATAACAACTTGTGTAGGTGGAACACCGGTAACTCCTCCCATAATCAATCCCTTGCCATCATTTACACTTGATAAATATTCGGCAGCTATTTGCATACAAGTACTTCCAGCTATTTCAGACATTGCCCTAACAACAGGCATGCCCCCAACTTTGTCTTCTAAATACTCAAATGCGACAGCAGTTATTTTTTTGGCATTAAGTGCCTCAATAAATTCTTTGTTTTGCCTACCAAGTTGAAGTGCTGATATTAGGCAACTTCCTTGGGTCATTTCAGCCACCTCCTCTATAGAAGGCGAATCGATCTTTAAAACAATATCTGAAGCCAAAGCTTCCTTTCTCGAATAGACAACTTTCGCCCCTGCATCTGAATAATCCTGGTCTGAGAATTTTGCATGCAATCCAGCTCCGGTCTCCAGAACCACGGAAAGTCCATAGTTTGATAAAATACCTACTGCTTCAGGAGTCAAAACCACCCTTTTTTCTTGGGATGATATTTCTTTTGGCACTCCAATAGTAATGGATTTTGAATCCTTTCTCACTTTGGATGGAGATTCTTTAGGTATCAAACCTACCGCGGATAATTCACTTAATTCAGCTGACATCATTGATATGTTGAAGCGTGAGATTTCTTTCTGTTTCAGAAAGAATTTCTATTTTAATAAGAAAATATTGATCTGGAAGAAATTCAGCTATTTTTTCGGCCCATTCCAGCCAGCAATAATTTTTACTATAAAAATACTCTTCTATCCCAATATCCAAAGCTTCTGTAGGATCATCGAGCCTATAAAAGTCGAAATGATAAAATTTTTCATCGGATTTATTTTCATATTCATTGACTATCCCAAAAGTGGGGCTACTAATTTGATCCTGGATTTCAAAAATACTTGCCAAGGCTTTAATCAATGTGGTTTTGCCTGCCCCCATCTCTCCTTTAAAAACCCAAATTCTTTCAGAACTTGCTACCTCAACTACCTTTCTGGCGGCCTCGGAAATAGCCTCTTTCCCATATGAAAATTCAATCAATGCTGTTCCTATTTTGGTGATAAATGGACAATTGGAATAATCATTTCTTCCAAAGATACACCTCCATGTTGAAAAGTATCTTTATAGAAGTTTACATAATAATTGTAATTATTGGGATAGGCAAAGAAATAATCTTCAACGGCAAACACATAGCTAGATGAGACATTTAGTCTTGGTAGTTTGGCGTCCTCTGGTCTTTTTATTTCAAATACTTTTCCTCCTTCAAAATTAAGGTTTTTGCCTTGCTTGTACCTCAGGTTGGTAGTAACATTTTTGTCTCCGATAATTCGATAGGGTCGATTCACCCGTTTTGTTCCATGGTCTGTTGTCACAATCACATCAGCTCCAGCTTGGTAGATTTTTTTAAACAAATCAAATAATGATGAATGTTCAAACCAACTTTTTGTGATTGACCTGTATGCAGATTCATCTGGAGCTAACTCACGAATCATTTTCATATCAGTCCTGGCATGGGACATCATATCCACAAAATTATAAACCAAAACATTCAAATCATTTTGCAGTAGTTCGTGGAAATGTTCTACTGCAGCTTTACCTTGATTTGTCTGTAAAATCTTTTGGTAAGATGATTTAATCGGAAGTCTATTTTTATCGAGGTTTATTTTCAACCAATCCTCTTCGAAGTTATTTTTACCTTCATCAGAATCCTCGTCTTCCCATAACTTTGGATAGAATCTTGCCATGTCCATAGGCATCATCCCACTGAACAATGCATTTCTTGCAAAAGCGGTGGTTGTTGGTAAAATACTATAATAAGTATCCTTCTGCTCTACATTAAAATAGGTAGATAAAATCGGCTCTATATCTTCCCATTGATCATATCTTAAATTATCAATAACAATTAAAAACAAAGGTTTCCCAGTTTGTATTTTAGGAAAAACTTTCTGTTTCAAGACCTGATGAGAAAGTAATGGTTTTTCTTTGTTTTGCTCTTCCATCCAATCCAGATAATTTTCTTTTATAAACCTAGCGAAAGATGCATTTGCTTCTGTTTTTTGGGTTTCCAGAACTTCTAACATGCTTTTGTTTTCAGTAGAATCAATCTGCATTTCCCAATAAATTAGCTTTTTGTAAATATCTGCCCAGTCTTGGTGATCCTCAGCATCTCCAAAAGCCATACTGATTTTCATAAATTCCTGCTGATAATTTAACGTGGTTTTCTCATCAATCAGCTGCTTGTTTTGTAACAGCTTTTTTACAGATAATAAAATCTGATTAGGATTTAGAGGCTTTATCAGGTAATCGGCAATTTTTCCTCCGATTGCATCATTCATGATATGTTCCTCCTCCGATTTAGTGATCATCACGACCGGTATTTGAGGTTTTATAATCTTGATTTGTTGTAACGTTTCCAAGCCTGTCATTCCCGGCATCATTTCATCTAAAAATATCACATCAAAATTTTGAGCTTCCACTTCATCGATGGCATCGACGCCAGAGTTTACAGTAGTAATTTGATATCCTTTCTGTTCCAGGAAAAGAATATGAGGCTTCAGCAGGTCTATTTCATCATCTGCCCATAGAATATTGAATTTTTGAGACATTTCAGGTTCCGTTTCTTTTAAAATTATAATTACTTTTGAGTCAATCAAATTCGGCCCTATTGAAAAGCCAAAAGATATTAAACGACCCGGTCTATGGATTTATCACGATCCCAAGCGAGTTGATTTTCACCATCATTGATCATCCTTATTTCCAGAGGTTACGGAGAATAAAACAGCTAGGTTTGACTGACTTCGTCTACCCTGGTGCTCTTCACACTCGCTTCCATCATGCAATAGGTGCGATGCATTTGATGAGTATTACGCTGGATAATCTACGCATAAAAGGAACAGAAATCTCCAATAAAGAATACGAAGCCGCACTTATTGCTATTTTATTGCATGATATTGGACATGGCCCTTTTTCTCATGCTTTAGAATATAGTCTTCTCAAAAGTGTCCCTCATGAGGATTTATCCCTTTTAACCATAGAGCTTTTTAATCAAGAACTTGACGGAAAACTTGATTTAGTTTTAAGAATATTTAAGAATACTTACGAGAGAAAGTTTTTTCATCAGCTTGTTTCTAGTCAATTGGATATTGATAGACTGGACTATTTGCAAAGAGACTGCTTCTTTACGGGTGTTTCTGAAGGCACAATAGGAGCAGATAGAATAATCAAAATGATGGATGTCAAAAATGACCAAGTGGTTATTGAGGAAAAGGGGATTTATTCTATTGAAAACTTCCTTAGTGCAAGAAGGCTGATGTATTGGCAAGTGTACCTTCATAAAACAACTGTCAGCGCTGAGAAAATGCTGATTAAATTAATTGAGCGTGCCAAAATGCTTCGTAAATCGGGTACAAAGTTTACAATTACGGATGAATTTGATTTCTTTTTACAGCATGAAAATACCATTCAGGACTTCCAACAAAATCCGGAAATACTTAGGCTATTTTTGGAAATGGATGACCTGGATATCTGGGGAGCAATAAAACTTTGGAAGAAGCATCCCGATTACGTTTTGAGAAATATTTCAAACATGTTTTTGACAAGGAACCTTTTCAAAATTACCTTATCTAATGAGCAGTCTAGTCCTCAAGAGATCGATGAAATAAAAACAAAAACCATCCAAAAACTTGGGATTCCAGAAGAGGATATAACCTACTTTTTCTCTTACGGGGCAGTTAGTAATTATGGTTATTTGGCAAAAGACAGGATTAATATACTTACAAAAAAAGGGAAAGTAATTGATGTTGCACAAGCTGCAGATTTACCGAATATAAAGGTAATGAGCAAAATAGTGGAGAAACATTATATATGTAAAGCCAAAAGTTTAAATTTAAATTTCTAATACGTCCAACCAACATATGGAATTTACTTTAGGCCAAGTTGCCGCAATCCTTCAGGGAAAAGTGGAAGGAGATGAAACAAAAAAAGTCTACAGACTTGATAAAATTCAAGAAGGAAAAGAAGGTTGAATCAGCTTTCTTTCTAATGAAAAATACCATTCGTTCATTTATGAAACAGATGCTACTGCGGTTATCGTTTCAGAAAATTTCACTCCAACAAAAAGCCTAAAAACCACATTGATCCGTGTAAAAGATGCTTACATTGGATTTACAACCCTATTAGAAGCTTACAATCAGTTTTCAAAAGCCAGTCACCTTGGTATCCAAGAACCCTGTTTTATGGATGAATCAAGCAGTTTTGGAGAAGGAGGGTTTAGAGGAATCTATTCACATATAGGAAAACATTGTAGCATTGGGAATTCAGTGAAAATCCATCCACAAGTTTATATAGGTGATCGAGTAAAAATCGGTGACAACACTATTGTTCATTCTGGGGCCAAAATTTGCTCAGATACAGTAATAGGTTCCAATTGTGAAATTCATCCTGGGGTTGTCATTGGAGCGGATGGTTTCGGATTTGCTCCGCAACCAGACGGAACTTACAAAGCCATCCCACAGATAGGAAATGTGATTATCGAAGATTGTGTAAGTATTGGATCTAATACTACGATCGACTGTGCAACAATGGGCTCTACAGTTATCAAAAAAGGGGTAAAAATCGATAATCTGGTGCAGATCGCACACAATGTTATAATTGGTGAAAACACTGTAATTGCTTCCCAAACTGGTATTTCAGGGTCAACTGAAATAGGGAAAAATTGTGTTATTGCAGGTCAAGTAGGAATAGCCGGGCATTTAAAAATTGCAGACAATACCACTTTAGGAGCAAAAACTGGTATAATAAAGTCAATAAAAAATACGGGGCAAACAGTATTCGGGTATATTGGGATAGATATGAAAAACTTCTTAAAATCATATTCTATTTTCAAAAACTTAGACGACCTGGAAAACCGGTTAAGAGAACTGGAAAAAAAGCCGTAAATTTGCACCCTTAATCATCCTGAAAGTTTAAAATATCAGATGAAGGTAAAACAACATACCATCAAAAAGCAGGTAGAGCTATCTGGAGTCGGTCTTCATACCGGAGTAATCTCCAATATGACATTCTTACCTGCACCTCCTAACCACGGAATTAAATTCCAACGTGTTGATCTTGAAGGGAGACCCACCGTTGATGCGGACTGCGATCTAGTAGTGGATGTTTCTAGAGGAACTACATTAGAACAAAACGGAGCCCGAGTATACACTGTCGAACATGTTTTAGCAGCCCTTGTCGGGATGGAGCTAGATAACGTATTGATTCAGCTTGATGGACCAGAACCTCCGATTATGGATGGTTCGTCGATACAATTCATTGATGTATTACAAGATGCAGGTCTTGAAGAACAAAATGCCTTAAGAAGATTTTTTGAAGTGGAAGAAAGTATCCAATACAAAGATTCTTCCCGCGAAGTAGAAATGGTGGCATTACCAACGGATAATTATAGGGTTACCGTAATGGTTGATTATAATTCTCCGGTTTTGGGTAGTCAGCATGCATCAATTACAGATATCAGCCAATTCATTCCTGAAATAGCTTCATGTAGAACATTTTGTTTTCTTCACGAATTGGAAATGCTTTACAACTCGAACCTGATTAAAGGCGGAGATTTAAATAATGCAATTGTAGTTGTGGATCGGGTTGTTGAGGATAAAGAGTTGGTCAGCCTCGCGAAAATGTTCAACAAGCAAAAGGTAGAAGTAAAGAAAGAAGGCATTTTAAACAACGTGGATCTTCGTTATCGAAATGAACCTGCTAGACATAAATTACTTGATGTAGTTGGAGATTTGGCATTAGTTGGGAGACCTTTAAAAGCTCAGATTTTAGCTGCAAGACCTGGCCATGCGGCTAATGTGGCGTTTGCTAAAAAATTAAAACGAGCTATGGAGAAGGCTGGCTCGAGTCATATTCCTCATTATGATCCGAAACTGCCACCAGTAATGGACATCAACCAGATAAGTAATATATTACCTCACAGATATCCATTTCAGCTTTTAGATAAAATTATTTACTTAGATGAAACTGTGGTTGCCGGTGTAAAAAACGTGACGATCAATGAACCGTTTTTTATGGGACATTTCCCTGGAAATCCCGTTATGCCGGGGGTCATGCAGGTAGAAGCTATGGCTCAAACCGGAGGTATTTTGGTATTAAGTACAGTAGAAGATCCAGAGAATTACTGGACTTACTTCCTGGGGATTGAAAACTGTAAATTTAGAAAAATGGTACTACCTGGGGATACTCTTATTTTTAAATGTGAACTATTGGCACCTATAAGAAGAGGCATAGCTAAAATGCGTGGTGAGGCTTATGTGGGAAATACATTAGTCTGTGAAGCAGTTATGACAGCCAGCATAACCCGTAAAGAATCATGATCAGCCCAATGGCCCATGTAGACCCAAAAGCAATATTGGGGAAAAATGTCCATGTGGATCCTTTTACAATGATCCATGAGAATGTGATCATTGGAGATAATTCATGGATCGGTCCAAACGTGACCATATTTCCAGGTGCAAGAATCGGAAAGAATTGTAAAATATTCCCAGGTTCAGTAATTGCAGGGATTCCTCAAGACTTGAAATTCCAAGGAGAAGATTCCACTGTTATGATAGGTGATAATACAACTATTCGTGAATGCGTAACCGTAAGCCGAGGAACTGTAGACAAGCAAACTACAGTGATAGGAAGTGATTGTTTATTGATGGCTTATGTTCACGTAGCGCATGATTGTGTTTTGGGAAGTCACGTAATTATAGCAAATTCAGTACAAATTGCTGGTCACGTCTCCATCGATGACTGGGCAATAATCGGAGGATCAAGTGCTATTCACCAATTCGTGAAAATTGGAATGCATTCAATGGTATCAGGGGGATCTTTGGTAAGAAAAGATGTACCTCCATTTACAAAAGCAGCGAGAGAACCTCTTTCATATGCAGGAGTTAACTCTTTAGGATTGAGAAGAAGAGGTTTTTCCAGCGAGTCAATAGGTCATATTCAAGAGGTCTATAGATACTTATTCCTGAATAGTATGAATAATAGCCGAGCTTTAGAGGAAATTGAAATAAACCTTCCTGCTACCAAAGAAAGAGATGAGATTTTAAATTTCATCAGATCTTCTGAGCGAGGTGTAATGAAAGGTTATATCAATTAATCATGTTTAAAATCCAACTTGAAAAGGCTAACAAGCGCTTTCAATATGAATGGATTTTTAAAAACCTGGATTTAAAAATTGAATCTGGTGAATCAATTGCAGTAACAGGTGGAAATGGGTCTGGAAAGTCCACTTTACTTAAATGTATCAGCGGAGCAATTCCCCTTACTTCTGGTAAAATTTCATATTTGAAAGATAACAAGTCGATTTCTGATTCAAATTGGTTTTCTCATTTAAGCATCGCTGCTCCATACATGGAGCTCCCGGAAGAATTTTCATTACAAGAACTACTGAAATTTCATTTTAAATTTAAAAAATGCATTTCCGGTTTTACAGTTGAGCAAATAATTGAAATACTTTTTCTGGAAGATCATAAATCAAAACAAATATCTCAATTCTCATCCGGAATGAAACAAAGGGTGAAATTGGGGATTGCACTTTTTTCAGAAGTTGATTTGATCTTACTGGATGAACCAACTTCTAATTTGGACAAAAAAGGAATAAAATGGTATCAGGACTTAGTTTCACAATATAAATCCAACCGAACAATTCTCGTTTGCTCAAATGACCCAAGAGAATATGAATTTTGTTTACAAAAAATTAAACTAGGAGATTATAAGTAAGTTTAGTTTTAAACATACTTCTGTATATTTATTTTCCTTTGAGAAAAACTATTAATTCTATGAGATTTACATATTTAAAGGTTCTTGCACTTATCTCCTTGGTAGCATTAATTCAAAGTTGTGGCGATGATAAACCTGATCCACCACAAAAAACTGCAGAAGAATTGGCTGTTGAAGCTTTAACTGGAACTGGCACCCTTACCTGGGAAACTGCTGGAGGTGGTACTGTGAAGAGAGATGGAGTAGTTGTAACCGATCTTTATCAAAATTTTGAGCTAACACTAAGTTCAACATCTTCAAAAACCTATACTAGCAGAAACAGTAATGAACTATTTGATGCATCAGGCACCTGGAGTTTTGCTGGAAGCGGTTTTAATAAAATAACACTGAGCGGGGTCAAACCCGCCGCTGGGAGGGAAATTTCCTTTACTAGAAATGCAGACAATTTGAAATTGATTTTTACAATTTCTGCCCCTGGGGCTAGAATAAATGGCACTTTTGCAGTAGCAGGGAATTATGAATTTGATCTTTTGAAAAAGTAAAAGGATAATAAAATAAGGAAAAGAATAAAGGAGCTTAAAACGCTCCTTTTTTATTTTAAAGTTACTAAAGTCACTCCAGCCCCTCCTCTATCTGCATGCTCATCTTCCATCTTACCCACATTCGGCATATTTCTTAGCAAATTCCTAGTAATATCTCTAAGGATTCCATCGCCTTTCCCATGTACAATTCTCAGATCTTTAACTCCAAACATAAATCCTTCATCCACAAACGTTTGAATCATAGGCAAAATCTCCTCTCCCCTTTTTCCCCTCAAATCTAAATTGGGAGAAAACTCCATCAACTTCTCATTGGTATTATAACCACTCCTTTTAGCTACTGATTTGAGTTCTTTTTTAACCTGAGTCTGAGAAATTTTTTCAAGTCTTGATAACTTCACATTTGATTTTAATTCACCAATCGAAATTTCGACTTCCTTATTTTTTAATTGAAGTACTTGGGCAATTGCACCATTATCTTTTAATCTTACCCAATCACCTTCTGCAATTTTACCACCCACCACTACCACTTCCGGATCTTTAACTGCAAGCTTTTCCGGCTTTACAATTTCTTTAAATTCTTCCAGCTCTTTCCGTAATTTTTTTGTGGATTCTTTATCGGCTTTATCTTCTTTTATTTGTCTTATTGTGGATTCAATTTTTTTATTGGTCTGGTCCAATAAATTCTTTGCTTCCTGCTTTGCTTCTTGAATGTATCTTTTCTTGTTGAGTTCTAATGTCTCTTTCAGCTCATTGTATTCCTTAAGCCTAGTTTTCAAAAGTCTTTCTTTCGCTTTTGCATCTGCCAATAAACTCGTGTATTGGTTTTTCTCATTTTCCAATTGGGTCAGTAATCGATCATAACGAACCCGCTCCTCACCAATATGATCCTTCGCATACTGAAGGATTTCTTTTGAGATACCTATTTTAGATGCGATCTCTAAGGCAAAGGATGAACCTGGTTTACCAATTTCCAATTGATACATTGGCTCCAACTTATCCACATCATATCGCATAGCCCCGTTGACAAGCCCCTGATTTTTATTTGCTATTTGTTTCAGGTTCCCATAGTGAGTAGTCACGATTCCAAATGCCCCAAGCTTATTTAATGCAAGTAAAATAGATTCAGCAATTGCACCACCAAATTGAGGTTCAGTACCTGTGCCAAACTCATCAATGAATAGAATGGTTTTTCTATTTGAAAATTGAGTAAAATTCTTCATGCTCATTAAATGAGAGCTATAAGTACTCAAATCATTTTCGAGGTTCTGCTCATCTCCAATATCAATGAAAAAATTATCAAATAAAGAACTTTTAGAGTCAGGCTGTACAGGGATCAACAAACCGCATTGCAGCATGTACTGAAGTAATGCTACTGTTTTCAAGGTTACTGATTTTCCACCTGCATTAGGCCCGGAAATCACTAATAAACGCTCATGCCCACCTAGTTTAACATCAATAGGGATTATTTTCTTTCCTTGAGTTTTCAAGGCCATTTCTAAAATTGGATGCCTTGCTTTTGTCCATGTCAATTGCCTTTCTTTGGTAATCTCTGGTTTTACAGAATCTGTTTTTTGAGCAAATTTTGCTTTGGCCCGGATGAAATCCATAAGTCCCAGGTAACTGGTAGCTTTTCTTAATACGGGGATTGCAGGCCTTAACTTATCTGTTAATTGAGTTAAAATTTTGACAATCTCCCGGCGCTCCATATACTCTAAATCCCGGATTTCATTATTTATATCCAAAGCCTCTTCAGGCTCCATGAAAACGGTTTGGCCGGTTGAAGACTCATCGTGAATAAAACCTCTAAGCTTTCTTTTGTTTTCTGCAGCAATAGGGATCACCATTCTTCCCCCACGAATTGTCATTCCTGAATCCTCTGGAGTTAAGCCCTTTGCTCTCGCCTCTTTAAAGATTCTTTCCATGACTTTTCGAAGTCTTCCTTCTTCAAAAATTATCTGATTTCGAATCAGTTGAAGATCTCGACTTGCATTACTTCTAATCTGTCCCTTCTCATCAATTACTTGCTCAATTGATTTTAATAGACCTAAATCTAAATCGATTAGCAATCCAAGCAATTGACTGAGTGTTGGATATAATTCACCAAATTTCTGGAAAAATGAAATACATCCTCTCAGTGTATGAAGAGATAATTTCACTTCGTGAAAATCTTCCTGATCAAGATGCGCTCCTTCTAACTTCGCTTTTTCTAAATAAGGATGCAGATTTGTAAAATTAGATGAGGGAAAAGATTCTCCTGAAAATAAAATTTCATAAAACTCTTTTGTTTGATCGAGAAGTTTTTTGACCAGATTATAGTCAGAGGAAAAAGAAACTTTATCAACATAACTCATCCCAAGAGGAGAGGTACATTCTTCTTTCAAAAGCTCCTTAACCTTAACGAAATTTATTTTTTGCTCTAAATTGGAAGGGTATATCATTAGAAAATTTCCTCGTCTCCTTTTTTATTAATGCCTTCTATTTCTTTAGAGGCAAGGGAATCAATAATTTGAGCATACATTTTATCCATAATCAATGGATATTGTAAATAATATCTCAGACTTTGAGTAAAAACAGAATCCTCTACCTGATGTTTAACAAAAACTTCTTTTTCCAACAGCTTATATAAAACTTGAGAAGAATCGTAAGCAATAGGAAGTGCACTGGCAACCCCTTCAGTTAAATGAATATCAATCAGCACATTGACCATTTTATCTTCATCTAGAAGACCTTCTGGTTTAGTGTTATCACTGCAACTGATTAAAAAAAGAAGACTCCAACAAACTATATTTAATCTTTTCACGGTACAAAATTATGTTTTTTTAACTGAAATTTCCCTCACCCTTCATATAAGACAAATTTTATAATTCAAGCGAGTACTATAACTTAGCCAGTTCAAATCACCCAGAATGAATCAACTATTCAGTAAGCTTAGGAAATACGAGATCATGATCCGAAAAGTGGCTAATAACCACCTGCAAGGAGAATACCAATCTCTATTTAAAGGCTCTGGTCTAGAGTTTGATGATTTACGCCCTTATCAATACGGAGACGACGTAAGAACGATCGAATGGAAAGTTTCAGCCAAAGGGCATGGCACTTTTGTTAAGACATTTCGTGAAGACAAAGACCAATGTGTTTATTTCCTACTTGATATAAGTGGAAGTCAGGATATAGGTCAAGCAGGAAATAAGAAAATTGATCAGGGTAAAACTATTGCTGGAGTATTGACCTTGGCTGGAGTTTTTGACGGAAGTCAAGTGGCATTGATAAGTTTTTCAGACCAAAAAGAAAATTTAATTCTCCCCGGTAAAGGAACCAAACAGGGAGTTAAAATGATAAGGGGAATTTTCGACCATGAAAACAAATCCTTAAAAACCGATTTGAACGCCATGTTCACCTTTGCTTTAAATTTAATTAAAAAGAGAAGTGTGGTAATCGTTATTTCAGATTTCATTGACGAAGGATTCGAGCGTCCTTTTAGAGCCCTTGCTGAGAGACATGACTTGGTCGCTATTCAGCTTACGGACCCTCGGGAATCAGCTCTCCCTTCTCTCGGTATTATACCTATTTATGATAAAGAGCGTGGAAAGACAACTTGGGTAAATACCGCTTTTGGCAGTTTTTCAAGAAAAATAGCCGAAACTTTTTCCTCCGAAAGAGTCAATTTAAAAGAGATTTGTAAAAAAAATCAGATCAATTACTTAAGTATTGATACTACTCAGGATATTGTAGCCCCGCTACTCGAGTTATTCAAATACAGAAACAAAAGAATGAAACGTGGGTAAATTCATTAAAATCCTTCTTTTATTCTTCATACCTTTTATTTCTTGGGCTCAGGAGGTAAAAGTGGATGGCTATTTTATGCAAGATTCTGCAATGCTAGGTGAGCGTGTTGGATATGTATTAAAAGCTAGTTATCCTGAACAGAAACAATTAATATTTCCAGATTCACTTTTTGATTATTCTCCTCTGGTACTTTTAGAAAAGAAGACGTTCATTTCCAGTACCTCGGAAGGAATAACAAGTGATAGTACAATCTATTTCGTTTCAAATTTTTCCTTGGAACCAAGTATATATTTGGCATTGCCTGTTTATGAATTGGTTCGCTATGATAGTATCACACACTTTCCTTTGGAAGCTGAGCTGAAACTTAAACTAACTTTGGACAGTATTCCTGAACAGCCTGTTTTCCAAGAAAATAATGTTTACCAACCTCTTGAAAAGGAATTTAACTGGATTGTAATAGGGGCTCTTCTTGGTGGAGTTTTGCTTCTACTTGTAATTTTCTATTTCCTTTTTGCAGATAGGATTAAAAGAATGTGGAAGCATCGAAACCAAAAAAGACGTTGGGATCAATTTGAAAAGAAATGGATTAAACAAACAACCTTACTTACTCAACAGCCTACTCTTGAGCTTGCGGACGAAGTTCAGGGAATGTGGAAAGCCTATATGGAAAGCCTCACCAAACTCCCATTTCAAGAATGGACCTCCAGTGAAATTGGCCAAGAGTTAGATAATCCTGAAGTTTTCAAAGCTTTAAGAACTATTGACTTGATCATCTATGCAGGAGGATCAGAAAAAAGTGAAGAGGCAACTAGCTATTTATTGAAATTAGCGAAAGAAAAGCATTTGGAAAAACTTAACGAGATGAAGCATGCAAGAGCAACTAGCTGAGTTTTTTAGCTGGTCTTGGTTTTTGCCAGAGACCTTCAAAACCTATGAATGGGAGAATCTTTGGATTCTGAACCTCCTTTGGATTATCCCAGTTTTAATGCTTTTCAGGAAGTTTGTTAAGTTTTTAAAAAATCCTGTCCTCGAGCTATCCCTTCCAAAAAGAATAGCAAAAAATAATCCATGGACTTATTTAAGGCTTATTCCTACAGGATTCTTTTTCCTTTCTTTAGTCATGATAATCATTGCTTTAGCCAGACCGCAGAGAAGTAATGAGAGAGTGGAACAGTTTACTGAAGGGATTGATATTGTATTAGTTATGGATATTTCTGAATCCATGGATCTTCAGGATTTTACGCCAAATAGACTTGAAGCTGCAAAAGCTACCGCCGTAGATTTTATAAATGGCCGCTTTGGAGATAGAATTGGCATGGTTGTGTTTGCTGGAGAGGCTTATTCTTTGGCTCCTCTTACCAATGATTATCAATTATTGACAGATTTGATCCAGGATATATCATTTAATATGATGGAAGCAAAAGGTACAGCAATTGGTTCTGCTATTGCTTCTGCAACAAATCGAATGAAAGAATCTGAATCTGCTTCCAAAGTTTTGATTTTACTCAGTGATGGTGAAAGCAATGCCGGAAATGTAGATCCTCTATTTGCCGCAGAATTAGCCTCCGCATTGGATATTAAAATCTACACAATTGCTGTTGGAAAAGATGGAATGGTTCCTTATGGAACAGATTTCTTTGGTAGGCCTCAAATGGTAGAAAGTTATTTAGATGAAACCACCCTCAGAGAGATCGCTAAAATCGGAAATGGAGAATTTTTTAGAGCTGCAGATGGCGGAACTTTGAATAGTATTTTTGAAAGAATTGACAATTTGGAAAAAGCAGAAATCCTTGAAAACCGATATAAAGAAACTTCAGATTATTACCGTGTTTATTTATTCTGGGCCATGATGCTATTCTTCTTTTGGCTACTTCTCAAAAGCAGTTTTCTTAATAACTTCCTTCTTGATTAAATAATAAAAGAAGTATCTATTTACAAGCCTCTTACCTGATATTTATCAGGTTTGACACTTATTATGATCACTGATTCTACCGTGATTTCCCTACATTTTTGTGCAAACAAAAAGAAATGGCGCTATCACCAGAACTAATCGAAAAATACAGTAAACCAGCTCCACGTTATACTTCGTATCCAACAGTTCCATTTTGGGAAAACGATTTGACCTCCGAAAGATGGGAATCACTTGTTAAATCAGCTTTTCAACAATATGGAGAGAATGAAGGAATCACTCTTTACATTCATCTACCCTATTGTGAAAATCTTTGCTCCTACTGTGGATGCAATAAAAGAATTACCAAAAACCATTCTGTAGAAATACCCTACTTGAATGCTTTACTGAAAGAATGGAATAAATACTTAGCTATTTTCAAGACGACTCCAAAACTTGCCGGAATACACTTAGGCGGAGGGACACCAACATTTTTCAAACCTGAATCACTTGAATATTTCCTAAAAGAGATCATTCAAAATTCCTATATCTTAGAAGATGCTGAATTTAGTTTTGAGGGACATCCCAATAATACAACTTTGGCGCATTTAGAGACACTGAATAAATTTGGCTTCGACAGGGTCAGTTTTGGAATTCAAGACTTTGACTTAAAGGTTCAGCAAGCAATACACCGCATCCAACCTTTGGAGAGAGTCATTGAAGCAACCGATAATGCCAGGAATTCCGGCTATAAGTCAATCAACTTTGATTTAATTTATGGTCTTCCATATCAGACTTTGGAAACCCTAGAAGACACATTTAAAAAAATTGCAGATTTAAAGCCGGATAGAATTGCCTTTTACTCCTATGCCCATTTACCCAGTGCTTTCCCTGCCCAAAAAAGCTTTGAAAAGCATCTTCCAGAAGATATTCAAAAGAGAGGATTATATGAGTTTGGAAAAAAGAAGCTGATCGAATTAGGGTATGAGGAAATAGGAATGGATCATTTTGCTTTGCCTTCTGACTCTCTAAACGTAGCAAAGAGAAATGGGACTCTTCACCGAAATTTTATGGGTTACACCACCTCACCTTCCAAAGTTTTGATTGGTCTGGGAGCTAGTAGCATAAGTGATATTCATTTAGGGTATGCACAAAATGAGAAAAATGTTGAAGCTTTTAAGGATTCTTTGAATAAAGGAGAATGGGCTATTCAAAAAGGCCATAGTATGACAATTGAGGATATTCAAATAAGAGAAATAATTCTTGATTTGATCTGCAAGCAACAAGCCCATATCCCAATAGATATTTGGGAAAAAATAAGTGATAAGAAGATTTTTCAATTGAAAGAAATGGAATGGGAAAATCTGGTTAAAATCAATAAGGGTATAATTGAGGTAACTAAATCAGGAATTGGGGTTATTAGGCATATTTGTATGCAATTGGATTTGAGGTTACAGGCCAACCAAAATAATTTCAAACACTTCAGTAAAGCAATTTAATTTACCTGCAAATTGTAATTTCTATTTGTTCTGCCCCATAGTTATAAACCTGTAAATCAGGACTAAATCCATTTAGACCTAATCCTAGTCCTCTAAAAATAAATAAGATTCCAATCAGTACGCCTAAATACGGGATTGCTGATTGGAATTTTTGTCTTAAAGAAATATTGAGAACACTTCCTGAAACCATCAAAACCAATAAGAGCGGAACTGTTCCGATTCCAAAGAAAAACATGTACACTGCTCCTAGAAAAGGGCTTTGCAAAGCTAAGGCCGCTACTAAAGCCATATAAACCATACCGCAAGGCAATAGTCCATTTACCATTCCAGTAGCAAAAAAAGCAGAGGATTTACCCGATTTCAGATATTTTCCCAACATTCTTTTTATCCATAGAATCCATTTTGAGAAAAAAGGAATGGATAATAATCGGTCTGATTTTTTAAAACTTATTGCAAAAACAAGAATCAAAACTCCCATGCCAATGGACAATCCTTGCTGAAGCCCAGCAAGTGCCAAAGAAAACCCCAAGGCTCCAATAACCAATCCTAAGAAAGCATAAGTAATACTCCTCCCAATATGGTATAAAATCTTATTGCCTATAAATTTATTTTTATTTGCTCCTCCTACTGCCAAGGCTATAGGGCCACACATTCCTACACAATGGAACGATCCTAAAAATCCTAATATGATAGCAGTCCAAAGCATTTAAAAATTCAACTTCTTTTCCTGATAAAACTCAACCCCATTTTCAACCCAATTCAGCTGAGCTTTCCAATAACCTTTTTTAAGTTTATCTACAGGAACCTCAATAATTCCTTTATTATTCCCATCAATTGCCAATCTTTGATCTAATTCTGCATTTGAAGGTCTAAACAAATGAAGAGTACCTTTAACACCGGCAGGTAAATCTAAAATCAAATGTTGCTTTTGAGAATCAAAACTGATGACATCACGATTTTGATCTAGGGTAATCTGTTCCTTATCAATTTGGTCTTGGTAAGCTATTTCCTTTTCGTAATAGCCTTCTGTAACTAATTCAATACCCTCCATTCTCACAGAAATCACCACCATTGTCATAATGATTACAATGAATCCAATAATTGAAAGTAAAATTCCTGTTCCCCAATTCATGTTGAATTTCTTTATTTATTGACTGGTGCCATGAAGTTTGTCTGAATATCGCCAAATTCTTCTCCACCTGCACTTAATTGTAATGATACTTTTTCCTGTGAAACCTGTACATCTTCTTGATTTCTCACCAAGAAAAATCTACCCTCAAATTTAGATTGAGGCTCCAGTGTCCAATGAGTATCTCCTACTACTTCTAAATCCATCCCTGCTGCCATAGGCTTCAAATCCACTGTTTGAGGCTCAAATGTTTTGTTTATAAGTGTTATTTCGTAAAGATTTGAAATTCTTCCATCTTCCCTAGTTTGATAAGTCATCCCTGGGAATCTCGTCACAGTGCCATTTATAGGTTCTCGAGTTGCGATCAATGAAATAAAACCTGCAACAAGTAAAATCAAGACGACTACATAGGCCTTAACTCTTCCAGTAATTAATTTTTGAAAACCTTCTTTGATACTATTTTGTGAAGCATATCTAATAAGACCTGTTGGCCTTTCGACTTTTAACATTACTTCATCGCAAGCATCAATACAAGCGGTGCAATTGACGCATTCCATTTGAATCCCGTTTCTAATATCTATACCTGTGGGACAAACTTGCACACAAAGACTACAATCTATGCAATCCCCTTTTGGCTCAAGTTCAGCCTGGTTCTTTCTAATGGGAGCCCTAGGTTCGCCTCGAACATAGTCGTACATAACGTTAATCGAATTGTTATCCAATAAGACTCCCTGCAATCTCCCATAAGGGCAAACTACCAAGCAGGCCTGCTCCCTAAACCAAGAAAAAACAAACATGAAAATTCCCGAAAACGCAATCAATCCAATGAAGCCAGCCATATTTGCTGAGGGAGGCTGAGTTACAACCTCAATCACTTTGTCCACTCCTATTAAATAAGCCATAGCTAAATGACCAATCATTAAGGATATTATTCCAAAAATTAAATATTTAGATCCTTTTTTCCTGATTTTATCGGAAGTCCAAGGTGCGTTATTAAGAGCTCTTTGTTGATTGGCATCTCCTTCTATCCAATATTCAATTTTTCGGAAAACCATTTCCATAAATAAGGTTTGCGGGCATGCCCAACCACAAAATACCCTTCCGAAAATCACTGTAAACAGAATTACAAAAACGAAGAATATCAGTAAAAGAAAAATCAACAAATAAGTATCCTGCGGCCAAAATACTGCTCCGAAAATGATAAACTTCCTTTCGAAAATATTAAACAAGAGCCAAGGTCTGCCATCCACTTTAATAAAAGGACCCGCAAATAAAATTGCTAAAAGAAACCAGGACAAATATGTTCTATATTTATAAAATAAGCCTTTTACTTTTTTAGGGTAAACCCAATTTCGTTTTCCATCTTCTTGGACGGTTGCCAATGCATCTCGAAAACTATCAGGATCTAAATGTGGATTCTTTTTTGCCATGGTAAAGGCTTTGATTTAGCCGGAAGAAAAATCCCTTCCGGCTTAATAAAATTAATTTGAAGCGGCAATTACTGCAGTACTATCCGTTTTAGCAGGTAAATCATCCCCTGTAGATCCACCTACCAATTCCCCTTGTGGGTCTTTTGGATTTACAGGACTAGTGCCATTTAAGGTTACTATGTAGCTAGACACATTTTGAATCTCCTCTGGGCTTAATTGATCTTGCCAAGGAATCATACCTTTACTGACAACTCCATATTTGATTACTGAAAATATATCACTGATGGTATTTCCATGCAACCAATAATCATCAGTGAGGTTGGGTCCGACTCCACCACCACCATCTGTAGCATGGCAGGCCGCACAGTTTCCTTCAAAAATAGCTTTCCCAGAAGCCAGTGAATTAGCTGTTTCATCAAATACTACTGTAGTTTCATCAATGCCTGTAGCTGTATTTGCTTTTCTTTCTTCAGCAAGAACTGCTTCGACTCTCAATTCTTCTTCATATTCTTCAACTCCAGTCTTTCCATAACCCAAAACTGTATAATTAATAAAATAACCGATTCCAAAAACAGCTGTAATAAGAAATACATATTGAAGCCAAGGTGGCATGAAGTTATCCAACTCAGTAATCCCATCATAAGAATGGTCTGACATTTCCTTTTTCTCCACAGCTTCATCCTCAACATCACCAGTGATGAATTTTTCTTTAAAAGACTCCCACCAACTCGGTTCAAGAGCCATTGCAGGGTTTTCTTTTTTGAAAACCGCTGAAATAAATGACATCAAGTAGATTATAAGAATCAACAATAAAATGATGATCCCTAAAATCACCCCCATGATTACAAGTAAGGTCAGCTGATTCCCATCCATATTCATGAGCTTGTCATAACTTGAACTTTCAGCTTCTTGAGCGAAAACTGAGTTTGTAGCGGCTAGGCCTACAAATGCGAGCAATAAGGTTAGTATATTTTTCATGACTCGTTCTTAATTATTTCATCTTCATCCATAGGTAAAGATTTCATATGATCGATGTAAGTTTTAGGTACTTTAATAACCCAGATAAACATTGCGACAAAGAATATCACAAAAATCAGTAGTGAAATCACAGGATAGATTTCGATATTTTCGATAGATCTTAAAACTTCTTTATACATGATATTGAGATTTATTCGTTGGATGAAGTTGCTTTGATATCAGTCCCCAATCGCTGTAAATAAGAAATTAAGGCTACTATTTCAGTATTAGGCATTACTTCTACACCAGCTTCTTTCAGGTTAGCAGTAATCTTTGCGGCCTGTGCTTCCAATTCGGCCGTTGCTTTCTCGTCATATCCCTCTGGATAAGGAACTCCAAGCTTTTGAAGGGTTCTTATTTTAGCGGGTAAACCAGAATAGTCTAATTCATTTTCGACCATCCATGGATATGGAGGCATTAATGATCCTGGAGACATTGATCGTGGATCCATCATATGGAAATAATGCCAGCTATCAGGGTATTTTCCACCAACTCGATGCAAATCAGGACCGGTACGCTTTGAACCCCATAAGAACGGTCTGTCATATACGAATTCTCCTGCTTTAGAGTATTCACCATATCGTTCAGTTTCAAACCTGAAAGGTCTAATCATCTGAGAATGACAACCAACACATCCGTTTGCTATGTAGAGGTCTCTAC
>NZ_JAHEBC010000190.1 GCF_024642405.1 Algoriphagus sp.
ATCTCGCTATTGAATCACTTCTGTAAGAAGCGTATGTCAATTCCTTCCTTTTCAGATTGTATTCATATTGTTCCTTTACTTCTTCGAATTCCCGATCAGAAACCAGCTTTTTCTCGTGAAGCTCTTTAAACCTTTTGTATTGTGGTTCGAGCAAGCTGATCTGATAATCGATCTCAGCCAATTGACCTTGCTGACTCAAATCGTTTTGATCCAGGAAAAGACGGGTTTGACGAAGGTTATTGATTTGTTCATACAACATCGTTTCCCTCTGCATAACGTCCAGCTGAAGATTCGAATTAGCCATAATCAAAATTGTATCACCAACATCCACCAAAGCACCTGACTCACGAACTATTTGGGCGACCATTCCGCCTTCGACTGCATCCAAATAGAAGGTCTGGGCTGGTTCTATCTGACCTGATAC
This sequence comes from Algoriphagus sp., assembly GCF_024642405.1. GTDB lineage: Bacteria > Bacteroidota > Bacteroidia > Cytophagales > Cyclobacteriaceae > Algoriphagus. The sequence goes on from NZ_JAHEBC010000190.1 coordinate 425, forward strand.
TAGAATATAGTCTGTAAATTCACCTGTAGAAACCGTTGCGATACTTAATCGATCTTTTTCCACATTCATAGTAGATCGATGATCAGCAAATCCGATTTGATAAATAATTCCGAAAAGCAAAACTGCTCCTCCGACGATCCATGCAATCCTCCTGGGTGTCCAGGTCTTCTTTTGTAATTTTCTATCCATTGTGTGTTTCTGCCTTTTTCGGCTGGTTCCATTATGCCAAATGGCATGCCACCAAAAAAACTGCCTTCTGAGGCCTATTTTAAAGGTTTAAGTATTTTCACCAATAAGACTCCCGAACATTTTTGTTCGCAGGCGAACAAAACCCGCTCAACTTTTAGTAAATTCAAGGAAGCTAAAACAAATCTTGAGATAATTTAAAATGCCTTTTAATTGAAATAGGGATGGATTTCTTTTGAATTTGTCTGGAATTTCTAATTCGGTATGCTTTTGGAATAACCAAAAGCAATTATTTAAATAAGGTGAAAAGCCAAAATTATACTCTTTGATAAACCAACAAATAAATGAGTGATCAAAAAATCGGTAAAATTCTCATTATTGATGACAATGAAGATCTACTAAAAGCTGCCAAAATTTTTCTAAAAAGACATTTTGCGCAAGTAGATACTGAAACCAACCCTGATTTACTACCTATTCTCACCCATAATGAGCAATATGATGTCATCATGCTCGACATGAACTTCACGAAAGATGTGAGTTCCGGGCAAGAAGGATTTTATTGGCTTGACAGAATACTTGAATTAGACCCATCAGCCGTGGTGGTTTTGATTACGGCTTATGGAGATGTGAATCTGGCTGTTCGGGCAATTAAAGAAGGGGCGACTGATTTTGTGCTAAAGCCCTGGGAAAATGAGCGTTTGTTAGCCACACTAAATTCAGCACTTCAGTTACGCCAGAAAAAATTAGAAGTGGATTTACTTAAAGATCAAAAGAATTCACTTCAGCAGGATATTGACCGGAAATTTACAGAGATCATAGGTCAAAGTCCTGCTATGCAAAAGGTTTATGAAACCATAGAAAGAGTTGCGGCTACTGACGCAAATGTTTTGATTCTTGGAGAAAACGGAACGGGCAAGGAGTTAATAGCACGTGCTATTCATAGGCATAGCAGGAGAAATAAGGAAGCTTTTGTTGGTGTAGACCTCGGATCAATCACTCAGTCTCTTTTTGAGTCTGAGCTCTTTGGCCATAAAAAAGGATCTTTTACAGATGCAAAAGAGGATCGGGCAGGAAGATTTGAACAAGCGCATAAAGGAACCTTATTTTTAGATGAAATTGGAAATTTACCTTTACCGCTGCAGGCAAAACTCTTAGCTGTTTTACAAAATAGACAAGTCACCCGAGTGGGAGCAAATAGATCAGTAGATGTAAATATTAGATTAATATCTGCTACCAATATGCCTATTCATAACATGGTTTATGACAACAGTTTTAGACAAGATTTGCTCTACAGAATTAATACCATCGAAATTCAACTTCCTCCTTTGAGAGAAAGAGCAGATGATGTCATGCTATTGGCTGATCATTTCATTGCATTCTACTCCAAGAAATATAACAAAGACGTTAGAAAAGCCTCCGAACCCCTGATCAAACGAATGATGAAATACCATTGGCCAGGTAATATCAGAGAACTTCAGCATAGCATTGAGAGAGCTGTAATTATGAGCAATCATAATGTTCTTCAACCGGAGGATCTTTTCCTTCAAAAGATGCAACAACCGGAGCATAAGGATGAATCTGTAAGCTTAGAACATTTAAATATTGAGGATGTAGAAAGGATTTTAATTCGAAAAGCTCTTCAAAAACACAACGGACATATCACCAGAGCGGCAGAGGAATTGGGGTTAACCCGCTCCTCATTATATCGCAGATTAGAAAAATATGGTTTATAAGCGGTTTTCATTAGGGGTTGCCCTCAGGATCCTTCTGATAATACTTTGCCTCTATCTGGGACTTTGGCTTTATTATAGCCAAAACCTTTGGTTGGCACCGGGTATTTTAGGAATACTAGGTGTGATTCAAATCGGTGAATTGATTTATTATGTCAATTCGGTCAATCATAAACTCGCCAGATTTTTGGATTCGATCCGTTACACAGATTTTTCGAGTTCTTTTACCTCAGACAGTCAAATGGGCGGTTCATTTCGGGAAGTTAATGTGGCTTTTAACGAAGTCATGAACGTCTTCAAGCAAACCAGAGCTGAAAAGGAAGAACAAATGCTTTTCCTTCAGGTCATTATCCAACATATTAATTCCGGGATTATTTCTTTCAACTCTGAGGGTAAGATAGGTGTCATCAACAATGCTGCAAAACATTTATTACAAATCCCCCAATTTCGTGATATCTCTGATTTAGGAAAATTATCTACATCCCTTTTAGAACAGGTTTTAGAAATGAAACCCGGACATAGGATATCCTATAAGGTAAATCCTAACTTACATTTAATCATACAATCAACCTCCCTGAAAATGGGTGGACAGAGTTGGACTTTACTCTCTCTTCAAAATATTAATGCCGAGCTTCAATCTAACGAGTTGGAAGCATGGCAGAATCTTACGAAAGTCCTCAGACATGAAATTATGAATTCGATTACACCCATTTCGAGTTTAGTGGATTCATTAAGTACAATTTTAGAAGAAGACTCTTATGTTCAAAAGGAAGGTTTTTTAATCAAAAAAGACGGATATCAAGATATTCAGGAGGGTCTAGATACGATTGCAAATCGAAGTAAAGGCTTGGTAAATTTTGTAAATGCGTATAGAGATTACACGAATATTCCTTTGCCAAAAAAAGAATTTATTTCTGTTAAAACTCTTTTTGAGAATGTTTTGATTTTAATGAAGGAAGATTTAAAAATTTCACATGTTAAAATTGAAACAGAAATAACTCCAGATGATTTGGAGATCCATTGTGATCGAGATCAAATAAGCATGATTCTAATCAACTTGATAAAAAACGCCAGTGAATCCCTTCAGCAGCAAGCTGATCGCACTATCTGGGTTTCAGGATTAAGCCAAGGAGATGCTGGCACTTTGATCCGAGTTGAAGACCATGGACCTGGGATTATCCCCGAAGCATTGGAAAGAATATTTGTTCCTTTTTACACGACCAAAAAAACAGGATCTGGTATTGGTTTAGCAATTTCAAGACAGATTATGAATTTGCACCGAGGTACACTTCAGGTGACCTCGATTCCAAATGAAAGGACTGTTTTCACTTTGGCGTTTCGGTAATTACCGGTTGTAAAATGAAGAATAATAATCGGTATAGAAATTATATACGTCGGGACTTTGGCGATTAAGGTCCTTAATTCTCTTGAATACAAAAATGGACTGGGCAATCAGTTCTTTCTCATTATTCACTTCTACCGGAGCCAAGCCCCTATTTTCAACGCTGAATAAAAGGCCTGAAGGACCGATTATTTCATAGCCTTCCTTTTTCTTTCTCTTTTCAAAATTGAAATTCTCCCCATCAGTAAAAGCTAAAACTGAAGACTGGTAACTGTTTAAACCTTTACCTTCTGCAAAAAGCTGATCAGATCCCAAATCTATGATCTTACATTTTTTATTTTTGTTATTCAGCAAAATTCGATATGAATTTGATCCTAAAATCAAATCGGCATATTCTAGGCTTTTATCAATTTCTAGATTTGCCAACGATTTACCATCTGAAACTAAAGGCACTTCAAAGGTGGGAATTTCCCAAGTAGGTGTTTGAGCAAATCCAGAACCGATGCCCATTGTAAAGAAAAAGATACCTAGAAATGTAATTTTCATAGTTTCGGCTATTTTTTAAAATACTTCTTATACGCTACAAATAGTCCAAAGTTTTCTTGCCAAAAAACCTTATTCAAATTATCCAATTCATCTTTTTTTAATTCTATTTGCCAATACTTCACTATGAGTGTTTTATTGTAGTCAAAGACTTTGTATCTTAAATAAAAAAGATTTTATGGAAGAAAATATTACCGTACAAACCCAAGTAGCCTTCCACAATTTAAATGGCCTGATCAGAGGGATCGCCATGGACGGACGGATTACAAAAAGTGAATTTGATGCGATTAAATCATGGTGCCAAACCCATGATGGGCTATGTGATGAAGATCCCTTTAAATCTTTGCACAGTGAAATTATTGAGAAAATAAAAACCGGAATTTTAGGATCTGAAGAAATTCATGAGATAAATGATATTTTGAATCGATATGCTCCAGAATTTGAAGAAAAGGATAAAGTAAAAGCAGACTTACATTTTTTGCAGGGGATCTGTTATGGAATTATGGCAGATGGAGATATTAATAAATATGAACTTAACCTTCTTCAAAAATGGCTTGATGATAATTATCATTTGAGTGATCAATATCCTTTCAATGAAATAACTGAAGTAGTAAAAAAAGTTATTGATGTAGGGAAAATCGGACACGAAGAGTACAACTTTCTTGTCCAATATTTCAAGGAATTTTTAAAAATAGACTAATGTAAAGGCAGCTATAAACTGCCTTTTTATTATTGATTGAATTGAATAGAATACATATTAAACGTAGACCAGATCGAAATTCCGGATTCTGTTTTCAGGATGAAGTAAACATCAGAAGGACTACTCACTTTCTGAATTGGGATCGAAATCACAGACCAATCTTTACCCTTCTCCATTTGTTTAGAATCCAACAAGTCGCTTTCACCTATCAAAACACCTTCCACGCCACCAATTCTAATTTCAATCTTTCCAGAAATATTCCCGGGATTTACCTCAAGGTTTAAAGATTTAATTCCAGATAAATCAAGATTTTTAAAACTAAAAAAAGATCCTTTTTCTGTGAACTTAATAAAGCGGGAATTATTCTCATTTGATTTTGCAACGTTAACAAATTCATCCGCTGTCGTCGGAGATAATTTGGGGCTTCGAAGAATTATTTGTTTAGAAGTTCTTAAAGGACCAATTCCATTGGCACCTTTATCTTCATAGCTCGCTTGAATCAAATAGTATGATTCTGGCAAAACCAGCTCATCTAAAACATATGAACCTGATAAAGGTATTTTTCTCTTCTTTTCATCTGGATCAGAATAGGCTAAGATAAATTCTACCATTTCTTCCACTTTCTCCTTTTCCAAGTGGACATGTCCCGGCATTTGCGTGTCGCCCCATACCCCTGAACCACCATTGATTATTTTATTTGTCAAATAAGATTTAGCATCTTTTTCATTAGAATATTTTTTTGAAACTTCGGAATAGCTCGGACCAACAGATTTATTTTCCATAGCATGGCAACCTATACATCCTGATTGACTGATTAAAGCTTCACCTAAACTCAGGATTTCTTCGTCATGACCGGTTTGAATAATGTCAAATCCTCCCTGCAGGTAGTCAATACTAAATTCAATATCGGATTCATCTATGGATGGATCTTCTCTATCGGATACGCTCACTGAATATTCTACTGTCTCATCCCCAAAATAAAAGCTTTGGTTACCCTGCCAATCGATTGTAACCACAGGAGCTTCATTACCCACCAAAATATCAATGGACTCTACTGTTGAAGCACCTGATTGATCTGTGACCGTTAAAGTAGTTTTGAACTTACCTGATTTTTCAAAAGTGAAAGTTGGGTTCTTATTCTCGGAACTTCCTTCTCCATCAAATTCCCATTGGTAACTCAATTGATCTCCTTCATCAAAATCGATAGTTCCTTCGGATGAGAAATTTACTTTTAAAGGAGCTGTTCCCGATTTCCTATCAGCCCCTATCTGTACAGTTGGCTTTCTATTACCAGCAGCAAATTCAATTCTATACAAACCGGAATCATCATTTTGTGAACGCCAAAAAGTACCATACTCCAAAATGTAAAGTGCACCCTCTGGACCATATTGCATATCAACTGGTTTATCAAAAACTGTGGAAGGCATAAACCTTTCTAAGGTATCAAGTTCATTATTTTCGGTGAGGCTAACCATGAAAATCCAATTTCTCATCCAATCATAAAAAATAGACTTCCCGTTATAGTAACCTGGAAATCTTACCTCAGATTCTTCATAATCTTCTCTGTAATAAACAGGACCAGCCATAGCATTTCTACCTCCGGTACCCAACATCGGAAATTCCATAGATTCGTCGTATGGATACCAAATCAAAGGCTTTTGGGCAGCCGGCAAATTTTGGATCCCTGTGTTCCTAGGTGAAGTATTCACAGGTGCTTCCGGATCAAAAAGAAATAACGATTCTTGTTTATCAAAATCAAATTTCCAATATGCTTTATTATCTCCTACAAAATATGGCCAACCATAAAAACCTGGTTTTGTAGCTAAATTATATTCGTCATGTCCCTTAGGCCCTCTTGAAGAATCGCTTTCAGAGGCATCTGGTCCCACTTCCCCCCAAAAAAGATTATCATTATGCTGGTCAATTGCTATCCTGAAAGGGTTTCTATTGCCCATCACATAAATCTCAGGTCTGGTTCCCTCTGTTCCAATAGGAAATAAATTTCCCTCGGGAATAGTGTAAGTTCCATCCTCCTCGGGATGAATTCTGATAATAGAACCTCTTAAATCATTTGCATTACCAGAAGAACGCTGAGCATCCACATTTTCAGACCTGAAAGTACGCTCATCAATTGGATTGAAATTGCTTGATTCAAACGGGGTAGAATCATCTCCTAATGATAAAAATAAATTTCCATGAGCGTCAAACTCCAAAGAACCTCCCGAATGACAACAATCCCTGTAAACCGGAACTTCTAAAATTACTTTTTCAGAAGCCAGATCTACTACATTATCTTTAAAAACAAATCTTGATAACCTATTAAGAGAAGTATTTGGAGGAGCATAATAAAGATAAATCCAATGATTTATCTCAAATTCTGGATCTTTTGCCAAAC
>NZ_JAHEBC010000191.1 GCF_024642405.1 Algoriphagus sp.
AAATAGCTGAAGCAGCTTCCATTCCTCCACTCACACTATTAGATTGAATGTTTGCTAATTTCTCATAGGAAAACGGCCCTATGTAGTCACTGTAAAACTCCAAGGCTTTTTTGCTTGGCTCAGCAAAATCATAGAATCCTGCATCACGGTCTTGACGATAAACCCAAGTTTGAATCGCTTTCCCTTCAAAATAATCTACCTGCTGAACAGCAAATTCAGCTACTCCCAAAACGTAAAGCCATGAGGCTATTGGAACAGATTGCTTCCAATGCGTCAACCTCGTTCCATTTCCCAAATCTGTTTCTTCAACTTTTAATCCATTAGATACGACTTGATAATGAGCAGGTGCCGTAACTATAAATTCACAAGTCGCCTTATCGTAGGGATGATCTATAACAGAAAGCCAATTTCGCCCTTTATCTGGCCAATTATCGCTAAAAAAAGTTCGGTCACCGTACTTGTTTTCCCCAATCTTCAATCCTGTAGCTGGAACTCCAGAATAAGAAATAATAATTCTACTTTTCTGATTAATGATAGAAGGTTTGGGAAGTTTAATTTTCAATTCATCTCCCTTATGGGTATAATTTAACTCCTCTCCATCTCCTGAAATGCTGCTAACAGTCATTCCCTTATTTTCAAGAGCTGCACTGGCTTTGGTAAGATCTAATCTTAAAAATTCTTCACCATCTTTCAGAAAACCAAAATCTACAACTACCTCACATTTTATCAAATCAGTTTCATCAGATAATTCAATGTGAAATTGATAATTCAAAATATCAATATTGGGATTTTTAGGATACTTATCGGCATGTGAAAAAGTAACTGAAATAAGTAAAAAGAGGGAACTTAGCAATTCGTTTTTCATAATTATCGAAAGGAAAAATTTAGTAATTGAGTGGGAGTTTAGTCGCAGGTCTAATTTCAATTAAACCTTCTTCATGGATAGTTTTTTCAACATCTTCAACGCTGGAAGGAACAAAAGCACTCAGGTTTTCCACTCCATTTTCTGTCACCACTGCCACATCCTCGATTCTGATGTAAAGTCTTTCTTCATGAAGCCAGATCATAGGGTCAATTGTAAAGACCATACCGGGTTTAAGTTTCACTCCATGAACAATCCCCACATCATGTACTTCCATTCCAACAGGATGCTGAAAGTGACCACGAAATTTCAATCCGTCCTGAACAGCTTTTAAATGTGAAGGCTTGACAAATTCTTTATCCTCAAGATAGACTTCCATATCCGAGGCAGCTTGAGACAACACCTCATTTGAAGTTACTCCAGGTTTGATATACTTAAACAAAGCATCTCGGTAGGCTACTATGAAATTATAAAGTTCCTTTTGTTCCGAATCGAATTTCCCATTTACAGGCCAAATCCGAGTAACATCACTTGTATAGTACTTATAATCGGGGGCGTAATCCATCAAAACCAAATCCCCATCGACAAGTTGATCAGTTTTATGAAAATAATGGCCCATGTAGGCATTTGTCCCACCCCCAATAATAGATGGGTAGGCATCAGCACGAGCGCCATGCATGTAGAAAACATATTTAGCGGCTGCATCCAGTTGATATTCGTAAACCCCTGGTTTTGTGGATTTCATAGCTTCAATGATTGCCAATCCGGCAATTTGAGTAGCTTTCCTGATCACCGCAATTTCCGCTTCACTTTTTATTAATCTCATCCCATCAAGAATGGGGGTCAGGTCTCGAATTTCAAATTGGGGAACTCGTTCTTTAAGTTTTTGTATAAACGCCGCTTCGCGTGTAATTACACCATCCCAAGGGTCAGCGTTTGCTCTAGCTTGGGCTGCCAATAATTCATCTCTACTATCATTCCCATCCTCAGCCGGACTAAATTCTACATACATTGTCGGTGCTGGAGGTTTTATTAATCCAGTACCTACAAGATCATTTGACAAAAATTCTATCCCCTTCACTTGATCCACACCTGTTAGCTTTTGTACCAATTCGGCATCTTCTGCAGAAAGTATCTTCCCTTGATTTCTCTCTCTTCCCTCATCTCGATGTGGGAGATACAAAATACTCCGCTTATTTTTCCCATTGATAAGCAAATAAGCATGCGCAGTCTCCAATCCAGTCAAATAATAAAAGGAATTAGATTGTCTAAAAATACTCACGCCGGGAATACCTCCTGAACCTTGGATGAGAGCAACAGCATTATTTCCAATTGAATCTAAGATTTTTGACCTCCTTTCTGCAAATTCTACCTTCGAGAAATCAGTTTGAAAATAGTATTTTTCCTGTGCGACTAATGGTAATAATAAAAGCAAATACAGAATTAGGAAAAGGCTGGGCTTTAACTTCATATCTAAAATAATTAGTGAAATAGCTGTTTTGCTTATCAAAAGAAAAAATTCGATCAGCAGTTATTATCCCAAGAAAGTGCAAAAAATCAAAGAATCCAATAGGCATAAAAAAAGGCTAAGTTCCCTTAGCCCTCAAGTAATTTAACTTCAAAATTACTTTTTCTTATGTCTTTCGATCAATACATCCATCACTTCATCCAGTTCATAGCCTTTGGCCTCGAGTAAAACCAAATAATGATACAGTAAATCCGCTGCCTCTCCCATAAATAATTCTTTGTTGTCGTCTTTGGCTTCAATCACGATCTCCACTGCTTCTTCACCCACTTTTTGAGCCACTTTATTGATTCCTTTGGCAAAAAGTGAAGCCGTGTAGGATTGGTCAGTTGGGTTATTTTTACGATCCTTAATGATTGCTCTCAATTGATCAATAAATCTGGTTTTGGAAGAATTCAATTCAGCAAAACAAGTATCAGCACCTGTATGACAAACTGGACCTCTTGGATTGGCTTTCACCAAAATTGAATCTCCGTCACAATCAACGGAAATTGAAACCAACTCCATAAAATTACCAGAAGTCTCTCCTTTGGTCCAAAGACGGTTTTTGCTACGACTAAAAAAAGTCACCATGTTGGTTTCTTTTGTTTTTGCCAAAGCTTCCTCATTCATATAGCCTTGCATTAGCACTATCCCACTCAATGCATCCTGCACAATCGCTGGAACTAAGCCATCCATTTTGTTGAAATCTATGGTTCTATCACCCATTGCTATATTCTTATACTAATTTCAGAATCGGAGAGATAAGTCTTCAATTCAGGAATTCCAATTTCTTTAAAGTGAAAAATACTTGCAGCCAATGCTGCATCCGCTTTGCCAAAGGTAAACACATCTTTGAAATGTGCCATAGTGCCAGCGCCACCCGATGCAATTACGGGAATTGAAAGTGCCGATGAAATCTCAGCCAACAACTCATTTGAAAATCCAGCTTTCGTACCATCATGATCCATGGAAGTCAATAAAATCTCTCCAGCTCCCCGATCACAAACTTCCTGAGCCCATTCCTGAGTTTTTAGCAAAGTTGCCTGCCTGCCACCATGTGTATGCACAAAGTCAATTCCATCTACATTTCGCGTGTCAATGGCTACGACAATGCATTGGGAGCCAAATTCAGCAGCCATCTCATTGATAATCTGGGGATTTTTAACCGCCGAAGAATTAATTGATATCTTATCAGCTCCAGCATTTAGCAAAACTTTCACATCCTCCACGGTAGAAATCCCTCCTCCTACTGTAAAAGGAATATTGATCGCTTTGGCCACTTTTGAAACCAAATCAGCAAGTGTTTTACGCTTATCTACCGTTGCCGTGATATCCAAAAACACCAGTTCATCCGCTCCTTCGTCAGAGTAAATCTTTGCCAACTCCACCGGATCACCTGCATCACGAAGCTCAACAAAATTTACTCCTTTTACTGTACGGCCTTCTTTTATATCTAGGCAGGGAATTATTCGTTTAGTAAGCATTATTCGAATTCGATTATCATTACTTCAATATTCATTATTTGGAGTTCTTTATTCTAAATTTCGGAAGTACGAAATACGATTTACGAGGTTGAACTGTACTTCAATCTTCTACTGCGAATCCAACCTTTTTAAAAGATTAAGTTTATCAAATCTGTTTAACACTTAAGAAGATCTCGTAAATCGTACTTCGTTGTTCGTAAATCATACAAACGCTGCTAATTCCTCCAAACTTACTTTTCCCTCATAATAAGCTTTCCCCACGATCGTCCCATAGACTCCGATTTTCTCTAGTTCTTCCAAATCTTTTACAGAGGAAACTCCTCCACTCGCGATCAGTTTTATTTCGGGGATTTCTTGCAGAATCTCTTTGTATAAATCGGTAGAAGGACCTTGTAGTAAACCGTCTTTTGCTACGTCCGTACAGATCACATAGCTTATTCCTTTGGCAACATAATCTTTTATAAATGGGATTAAATCCACCGAAGTTGTCTCTTCCCATCCTCCAACTGCTATTTTCTTATTCTTGGCGTCTGCACCTAGGATAATTTTCTCTGAACCAAAATTTGCAATCCAGGCCCTGAACAAATTAGCATTTTTCACAGCGATACTTCCTCCCGTCACTTGATTTGCTCCCAAATTGAATGCTTTTTCGATTTCCTCATCAGACTGAATTCCTCCACCAAAATCAACCTTCAAATTTGTTCCGGCACAAATCCGCTGCAAAACATCTGCATTCACAATCTTTTTAGCTTTAGCGCCATCCAAATCTACCAGATGCAAACGTTGAATTCCAACCCCCTCAAATCGCTTTGCCATTTCCAGAGGATCGTCATGGTATTCTTTTTTACTGCTGTAATCGCCCTGACTAAGTCGGACACATTTGCCTCCGATGAGGTCGATTGCTGGGATTATTTGCATTTTTTAGAATTGGGAAATTTTAAATTGAAATATTGAAAATTACGATTTACGATTTTTGATTTACGACATCGATTTGAACCTCAAACATAGAATCATAAATTTAAAGACTTGCAGAAAATGGTTGAAGCTCAAGCTAATCTCGTAAATCGTATTTCTTATTTCGTAATTAACTCGCTTCAAATACTTAAGAAATTACTTAATAGCTTCTCTCCCACCAAGCCACTTTTCTCAGGATGGGCTTGAATGGCGTAGAAATTATTCCGATGAAGAATTGCGGAGAAATCATGAATGTAGTGAGTCTGGGCAATGGTCAATTCGCTCAATTCGGCATAGAAGCTATGAACATAATAGACAAAAGGATTGGCAGGCAAATCTTTCAACAATGGATTATCCACAAGATTCTCCAGTTCATTCCAGCCTACGTGTGGCACTTTGAACTCCTGAGAGTTTTCGGGAATGAAGCGCTTTACTTTTACGGGAAAGATTCCCAAACATTCCGTGTCATTTTCCTCAGAATGCTCACAAAGCAATTGCAAACCCAAACAAACCCCCAAAAATGGCTGCTTGATTTCTGAGATCAGCTGATCAAGTTTCCGTGCTTTAAGGTATTTCATGGCAGTGCTTGCTTCTCCCTGACCAGGAAAAACAACTTTGTCTGCTGCTCGTATCACTTCAGGATCATCCGTCAGGTCTGCATGTGCACCTAGCCTTTCCAAAGCATAGAGTACAGACTGCACATTGCCGGAATTATATTTTATGACTGCTATTTTCATATTGTTGTCGGGTGTTTGATGCCCGATGTCCGATGCAAGCACACGGCATCTGACATCCGTCATCCCACATTTATTTCATCTCAAGCATCTCCTCCAGCACAGCCTCTATTTCCGGAAGCGACTCATAAAGCTGCTCATAACTCTCGATCACAAAGTATTTATCCTGAAAGTGATCCTTCCAGTATTCCTGATTCAAAATCCTTCGCACATCATAAGCAAAATGCTCCGGTTTATTTGAAAGGCTGAATTTAGTCTCTCCTGCCGAACTTAGGATACCTGCACCATATATTTTTAACTCACCATCCTCTTTTATTAATCCAAACTCAATGGTAAACCAATAAATTCGACTCAGTATTTGGATGGCCCAAGGATTTTCGATGTGTTTCAAAGCAATCCCAGAAAGCTTTTCAAGAAAGTCAACATAAGGTTGATTCGTCAACAAAGGCATGTGTGCAAAGGCATCATGAAACATATCGGGTTCTTCCAAATAATCCAATTGCTCCATTTTTCTCAACCACGTTGAAGAAGGAAATCTTCGATTATTTAATAATCCAAAGAACAAATCGTCATCAATTAGCCCAGGAACAACCTGCACTGCCCAACCTGTACTTTTCTCCAAGACTTCATTCAATTCCTCGAAGTTGGCAATTTTGTCAGCCGTGAATTTTACCATCTCCACTCCCTCCAAATAAGCTTTGGAAGCAGCTTTGGGTAAATTTGGCATTTGTCTCTCAAAGAGTATTTTCCAAACCTTAAAATCCTCTTCTGTATACTGATCATACTCCTGCCTCAGTTTTTGAAGTCTAGGGTCGGAAAAAACCCAATCTTTTTGTTTCGTGTTTGTGTTCATGGTATTTGGGTATATTCTATATTCTTATAACAGTTGAATTAATCCTAAGTTTACTAAATCAAAAAAGACCTACTCCTGAAAGGAATAGGCCTCTATATTTTTTAACCAAAAATTCATAGTCATCCTATTCCTTCATTGAGAATGGTGGTAAGAATGATGTACGAAAGTTCTTGGTGTCGGATTCATGATGCTAATTTAATCAGGTTAATCTATTAATCAACTTTTTATAACAAATCAAATTTTTACAACAAATCAAATCCTTTTCGCATCGCAAAACTCTCTCTAATCCAGTTTGCTAGTCTTGCACTTTGTGCAAAATCCAAGGTCTGTTGGCCATCTGAGTAAGCTTTCTCTGGAACTTCATGAGATTCATAGATAATCCCGTCAGCTCCAGACATTACTCCTGCCAATGCCATCTGTGGCACATAAGCACGAATACCGATTCCATGTGATGGATCCACGATAACCGGCAAATGAGATTTTGCTTTTATAATAGGAATCGCATTTAAGTCCAGGGTGTTTCGTGAAGCTCTTTCGTAAGTTCTGATGCCTCTTTCACAGAGAATCAATTTCTCATTTCCTCCGGAAAACACATATTCCGCAGATTGCAGAAGCTCTTCGATTGTACCAGAAATCCCCCTCTTAATCATCACTGCTTTATCTACTTTACCCAATTCATCCAATAAATTGAAGTTTTGTGAATTTCTTGCTCCTACCTGATAAACATCCACATATGGATACATTTCTTCGATTTGAGAAGTCTGCATTACCTCGGTCACGATTTTGATCCCTGCTTCATGGGCAATATCATACCATAACTTCAGTCCTTCCAATCCCAAACCTCTAAATGCATAAGGACTGCTTCTGGGTTTAAATACTCCACCCCGCATCATCTTGATGTCATTTTCTAGA
>NZ_JAHEBC010000020.1 GCF_024642405.1 Algoriphagus sp.
AGAATTACTCTGGAGGGAATTTCCGACAGACATGCGTGGCAGTTACTTCCGACATTTCTGGGAATATGACAATGATCCTATGAACAGTGTCGAACTAGGAGATGATTATGAAGCATACGTCGATGCGATGCTCAATAATCAAAATGCACGTGCCGATATTAAGGAAATCCATAAATGGAACAAGGCTTTAGGGAAAAATGAAGAGAAGCCAGGCCCGGATCTCGTTCTTTTAATAAAAGGAGACTTGCTTAGAAAATATCCAAACACATTAGTATATGCTCAAAAAGCAGTCTATAAAAACGGAAATCCTGCTTTACCAAGACAATTGAGTGATTATGATGTGCCAAGTAATGTTAAGTGGCCGATAATAAGTGGAAGCATTGAGCCAGATGTGTATTTCTTTGGGTTTGAATTATCTCAAGAAGAGGCAAACGGAAACAGAACTAATAATCCCGGATGGTTCTTTGTTCTTAGAGAGAGACCCGGTCAGGTTAGCTTTGGACTAGATGATTTAGATGGAGCTTTAGATACTACTCCTGATAATTGGGATCAAGTGACTTGGGAACATATTACTGGAAACGCTGCCAATCAACCACCTTATTTAAAAATAAACGGAGTGAATATCAATCTCAGTTCGGGTGGTACAGGTCCAAGAGCTGCTCAGTGGGGTGCAAGTAGCAGCGATATGGCATTCATTCTTTATCAATCCCCGATTCTTTTTGCACGTCATGCTTCGACCATGCTAAACGATTAAGCGCTATGCCAATCCCAGAAATAGTAGGTAAATATAACGATCCGATTTTTCATCAAATCAAAACTGCTTTTAACCAGAAAAGCGATGATTTTCCTGTATTGATGTTACCCGTCCGTTTGGAAACTAAGTTTATGACTTATTCTAGGATAGTAAAACCCTTGACGCCGGGAAAAGGAAATACTAATGTCGCAGTTCAGGGTATTTATAAACTGATTTATGATATTCAAGTCTTTTTTGATTCGGTAGAAGAGAAAAAAATTAAAACTCCACAAATAGGAAGAAATATCACATCCTATCAGAAAAGTGTTCAACAGGTCAATGAAAAGTTAAATAAAATAGACGAAGCTAGTAGAGCTGATAAAGTAGTCTTAAGGGATGCTGTTCAAGATCTTTCTGCTATGGTTCAGTCAGTAGAGGTGACTAAAACCCTTGAGAAATCTAAAACTGATTTAAGTCAAGAAGTGGAAAGCTTAAGTAAGTCAGTTGAACGGATTAAAACTCCTTCTCGCAATATTTATGAAAAAGGAAAATTATACCTAGGTGCTTTAGAGAAACTCGAAAAAAGTATAGATGCAATTTTTGTTGCAAATAAAATAAATGCTGCGTCGCTAGATCAGGAACTCAAGAATATTGAAAAGCAGATAGAGGAAATGGATGTCATAGCTGATTCTCCCGATTTTAGGGCGACTGAGGAAATGATTAAAAAAATTCAGAGTAAAATTTCCTACATCAAGCGGCAGCATAAAAGCGGAAATGTCAGGTTGACGAACTTTAAAATTGGTTATACAGGTAAAAAAAATCTAAAGAAAGAAGAATACGATTTAAGAAAAAAGATTAATGCCTTAAAAACGAAAATCGATAAGGAAACTGTTCCTGTGGTAAGGTTTCGTGAAACATTGAAAACCTATCCAATCAAGCAGCTTAATAGCTTAATTATTAAGTCAAATTTTTTTCTTGCTGCAAAAAACAAGATTGGTATTAAGGATTATAAAACTTTATCTGGAGTTCAAAAGGAATTGTTTTCTCAATTAAAGGTGATACACAAGAACTCTCAATTACCTCTAAGTGGAGATTTACAAGAGGTCAATAGACTCAAATCCAGCTATTCAACACTAAAAAAACAATTGTTGATTTTTCAGAGTCGATCTAATAAAATTGTCCCAAAAACAAGAATAGAAAAGGCTGCCATATCAAGGCTAAAGAGTCAATTAGCTGAGTATTTGGAAGACTTTAAAGAGTTGGAGCCAGGATTTAAAAAAGTTGAAAACCAGATTTTGGCAGAAAATAAAATCCGCATCAGTAGTTTATCCTCAGTAGCCACAAGAAACCGGATATTGAATGCTCGGGATACTATTAAATTAAGTTCGGAAAAAGCCCCACAACAAACTTTAGTAGAGCTAAAAAAGCAACTTACAGACCTTCAAAGCAAAATAAAAACTACCACCTCCAGTACCATCCTTTTGCCACGTGGTGAATATGATCAATTGAAAAGTGCTTATTTCAGTCTGAGAGATCAAGTAAAAAATGTTCTTGATGCAAATCCACTTCCAGAAGCAGCTGGTACAAGGAACGAGGTAGAAGGGACCTTAATATCTATTGAAAATCAAATTCTTGATCAATTAGTAGATGTAAATGATCCTAGAGATCGATTCTTTGAGGAATACCGAAACAGAATTATTTTCACCATGGAAACTGTGGAAGTAAATGAATTGTGGGTTAGGATTTTTCCCGATGACATTGCTATAGATAATCATGATGAAAGGTTGACAGATGATGAAGAAACGGTTGCTCAGGATTTTTACTATGAGGTTTATAGCAAGTCTGAATCAGAAAGGGCATCTGCAAAATTGGGAGCCTGGAGAGCTGCTGCTTCAAGTTTAGGTGTGAGAAGAGCTGCTTTTGCTATTCGCGCAGTTGAGCCAAAAGAAATAAAAACTGGGAAAATTGAAACGATTAAAAATTCATTTGAAAAATTCTTAGTTAAAAATCTAGGGTACGAAAAAAGGGGATTGGCAAAAACAAGGAGTGATGCCCGGATTTCCAAATTAATGGGAAGCTTTGAGTCTGCTCCGAAGCAAATCAAAAAATTACTTAGTAAGACCAATTTTTCGCCTTGTATAGAGACTAAAGGAACATTAGATCTTTCAATTTCTTATTTCAGACAATTGATAGATCAACTGAATAGCTGGGTGACGGTCCGCACTTCTAAAGAGCAAAAATCTCAAATTGAGAAATTAGCTTTACTTATAAATGAATCTGGAAAAGTAGTTTATGAATATTATAAAGTCCATTTGATCGAATTGAATGAATCATTTAAACCAACTCTTACTTTTCCGGAAATAGAAAAGAAAACGAAGAGTTGGGATAGAGCAGGTTTTACAGAATCTTTACCCGATCGTTTTGTTGTCATTACCAAAAGGGGTGACCAATACCAGCATATTGTAACTGGGAAAACTGTCCAGAAACCTCTTCCTGTAAGTTTAGACCCAAGTGGTGATCAAGCTGAAAGATTCAAACATTTACCAAATGGTGATTTAGAAATTCCAGATGAAATCAATTGGATGTTTGATTTTAACGCTGCTGTTGAAGCGGGAATGGCTGTTAAAATTCCTTTGGATAAAGATGATTTGGAAAAGGGATTTGATCTTGTTATGGCTTATGGAGTGCAGAATAAAGATGCAATCGAAAGCCAAGAGCTAATCAATAGACTTTTCACAAATCATCTTTATAGCGATGGAGGCTTGGAATATTTACCTGCCGGGACAGCAACCAACAATACAGAAAATGTCAAATCTCCCTATCGGGCTTTGGATAATGATATGGATGGTGCATTTGATCTATTTTTCTCTGAAGTTGCTCCTCAATATTTAAATAGTTTTGATGCATCTAATGAGTTGAATATCACGGATGGACAATTTTTTAAGGAGGCAATTGGATTACCAAATGATATTGCTGATTTCATTCGAAATCATGATAAAAAAGATATCTGCAATGGTAGAGCCATGAATCGGGCTTTATTCAACTCTACTTTAAAGTATTATTTCAACGTGATGGTAAAGAATCTTTTAGGAGATTTTGATATTACCCAGACCATGTTGTTTATGCTCCATCATGTATCAGGGTTGGGTACCTTACCTGTATTCAGAGTAGATAATCAACCTTATGGAGTTTTACCAGTTACTCCAATTAAACTGTTTAAATCTCAAGGAGCGGCGAATAAAGGAACCGAATCAAATTATATCAAAAATCTGACACTGTTTTTAAAACAAACTAAAGTCGCATTTGAACTTTTTAATAAAGATGCCATCAATATCAATAGTGAAAAATATGGTGCAGATCCCCAAGCTGAGTTTTTGAAAATTTTGGGAATGGAGCCTCTTTCTAAGGAATTTTTCTTCCGATTTGGTGTGAATGCAGCAAATAGATGGCAAGAACCCGAGGAAGAAGGTTTAGGATTTAATGTGAACTGGGATCACATAATCGATAAATTCAGTCCTTCAGAAATAGGAGCAAATTATAATTTACTCTTGAAAGGATTGGGGCATACTACTTCCGCAACTCAAACAAATGCCATTTCAAAAACCCCGATTTATAAAAATAGATTTACGGAGGGAAATTTTATACTCGGGCATTTAGTCCAGGATCCCAAAATCGGATCAGAAAAACTGGCCACGACTGACAAAGGTAAAAATTACATCGAATGGCTTCTTGAAACTAGTAATTTGGCAGACTTGATTCAATTAAAATTTTCTGATCTACCAAAAGTAGAAGTTGATGGGGAGGAACAAGTCCAATATTCAGTTTTAATGGCGATGTTAAGAGGAGCTTGGGTCTATGATCGTAGTATCTATGCTCGTAGAGCTTTGGAGAAAATCAAGGAGTTAAATGTTGATGAATTAGAAAGGTTATTAGCCTCCCATATTGATTTAGTGAGTTATCGATTAGATGCTTGGTTGACAGGTTTATCTGACTATAGATTGAGGGAACTCCGCAAAGTCAAGTCAACTGGTACTTATTTGGGCGCTTATGGCTTTGTTCATGATTTAAAAAAGTCAGAAGGTCCAGATATAGTTAAAAATAATTTACCGAAAGGACTTGAATCATCCAATGGGCAGGTAGTAAAAGAACTGGCAGATAGCCAAGGGTTTATCCATGGTCCAAGTATGAATCATGCAGTTACTGCTGCGGTTTTGAGAGCTGGTTATAACTCTATTAAAGAAAAAGGAGACGGTAATAATGCCCTCTCTATTAATCTAACCTCGAAAAGAATCAGAATGGCCCTCCATTTATTAGAAGGGGTTGGGAATGGTCAAGAGACAGGAGCTCTTTTGGGATATATGTTTGAAAGAGCGCTCCATGAAAAATATGAAGATGGAACTGGAAAACCATTGGAAATGGATGTATATATCTATCGATTGAGAAGAAAATTCCCTACATATTCTGATAGTTCAGTAGATCCTACAAATACAGCTCAATCTGAAGCGATCAAGGCTGCAAACGTGGTAGATGGCTTAGCATTGGTTGATCATATTGAAAGTGAACTTGAAAAAGTCGGGCTTTGGAACCCGGATAAAACTTTCGTGGAAAATATTATTAATGATCAGGTTTCGCCAATAAGTTTTAGAGGTTATCCTTGGGGATTAGCAAGTCAACTTCCAAATCCAGCAAATCCAAGTACAGGTTCAAATGCAAACCTTGAACGCAAAAAATTAAGAGCGATTGTACACGAATTAGACAATATGGCTGATGCTATCGATTCTTTAGGAGATTTGGTTACCGCAGAAGGTGTTTACCAACTAGTACGTGGAAATCATGTCAGAGCAAGTGCAGTGTTGAACTCGATTTCGGAGGGAAAAGTACCTCTTGACCCCGAGATAATTAAAAGTATGCGACAAGGAGTAATGGTTACTCAAAGAGCTTTACTTCAGATTCCTGTTGCTGCAAATTCTAATTCTCCCTGGGCTGGAATCCCTGTTAGCCCAAAAAGTAAAGCAGAGCCATCTTTGAATAATTGGTTGGCTTCAAAAATTGGTGATCCCGATAAAATATCATGGAAAGCATCTTTTGGAGATACTGAAACAAGTATGAGCCTAATTGATTTGGGTCTACAGGCTATTGACTTGGTACTTTTAATTACAACAGGAGGAGATGAAAGTCAAAATGAATTACAAGCAAGGGCAATTGATTTCCTAAAAGAAAATGGAGCTGCAGAAGATGATGAGATTGAATTAAAATTTAATGAGGCTGCTAATTCTTCTGATTTGAGTTTTGGGGAAATAGTATCGTTAATTCAGCATTTGGGTAAAGTTATTGGAGCTGCAAGAGGAGCAGATGCAAGAGATTATAGAATAGCAGAAGATGATTTGAATTTTGGGCCAGTTGCTCCTGGAATAGATACTGATGATTTATTAGCAAGAATGACAGATGCTGTTAATGATTACCAGAGTCTTTATGATTCCTTATCTCCTTTTGAATTATCAAAAACTTCTTATAGCCAATCTGAAAAAGAATTGGCAATTAGTTCACTAAAATTATTAACCAAATACGGGTTTTCTGGATTTTACCCTACCGATCCAAATGAAGATATTTTGACTTTGGCCCAAAGAATAATTTCTGCCAAATCTAAAATGGAAGAGAATCTTGCCTTTGCTCAAGTGAAATTTTCAGAATTGGAATTAGAAGTGGATCAAGGCAAATGGGTTAGTTTTATGACCGATTTTTCATCTAAATTCTTTGGAAGCGGATTTAAAATGCTTCCTAACGTCACAATTTCGAATGAGGCTGATCTCATTGGGCAGATGAATTTATCTGTTGCAGATGGCCCGCTGAGAAATCACCCAGAAAGCTATCCCCAAGATTGGTGGTCAGGTATTTCTCTTGTTAGAAATAGATTAGGCCATTTAGAAACTGTTTCCATGCTAGGAGAGGTTTTCAAAGATGCTCCGATAAGCCTTAAGCCAATTCAATTGCCATTTGAGATGAATAATCTCCCTCCTGTAAATGAAAGAGATTATTGGATTGGAGCTTCTTTTCCCGATACCTATAAGCCAGATGGGGACAGATTGTCTTTATTGATTTTTGAAAGGGAAAACTTACAGCAAGTCAGCGTAGGATTAATGCTAGATGAATGGATGGAAATAATTCCAGATGAAAAGGAAACTACAGGGATAGCGTTTCACTTTAATCAGCCTGACTCTAGAGCTCCTCAAAATCTTTTACTTGCTGTGCCTCCAGAAAAAACTGGAACTTGGGATTTTGAGCAATTAGCGCTATGCGTTGAAGAAGCCTTTAACCTTGCAAAATTAAGATCTGTGGAACCCGATCAGGTTGATGATTCTATGTTCTCCCAGTTGCTTCCTGCCACGGCTACACTGGCATTTGGTGATGATAAATTTGCACAGGAATTGGCATCATCCGATGACAATCCTGATAACGATCCTCAACCCGAGGATGAGGAAAGCCTAGGCTATTTCATTGATTATACAAGTGTAAATGTTGGACACGAACCGGAAGAATTATCATGAGTATTAAATATCAGGCATGTGAACCGTTTAGGGCGTACAACCGATTAGAAGGTCGTCCTCGAGAGGAAGAGTTGGATGATTCGCTGGCTGCGAAAGTACACGATCCTTTATGGATGCTAGCGAGGCAATTTCAATTTGGAGAGTTAAAGGGAGAGGACGCAGGATCGGCAATTTTCGCTAAAGCAGCTATCAATACAGTAAGGATGACATCTTTTACAGGTGCAAATGGTTTGAAAACGCCTTACTCGGAGGCGATACCATTGGAGACAAGAGTGGAGCGTATCATCCCAGAGATTGATCTAAAAATGGCTGTCAGATTTGGGAAGAAGTTTTTACAGCTATTAGATGAAGAGGGGAGTAATGCTCCCGCAAGCCAAGGTTATGTAATTGGCATGTATAAAAATTCATTTTTAGAAAAGTTTCCTTTTGTTATTCCTAAAATAGAAGAAGGAGAAACGGCACAAGAGACTACAGTTAAAGCTAGGAGTTTAAGTTTACAACAAGCATCTGCTTTCCTTCGGGCTATGGCTGGGAGAGCATTGAATGGTAGAGCACTTTGGTTTTATCTAGATCGGGATTTTTCTAATATAAACGCACTTGTAATAACAGGGAATCAAGCACCTACCCTTGATAAATTTATTCTTTCGAAACATAAAACTATAGCACAGGAAGCCTCTAAAAAATGGATTGAGTTCGTAGTTAGTGAATTGAATTTACCTGAAAACAGTCAGGATGACTCTTGGCTAAATAATAGGTTGGAATATACCTTCAGAACTTCGATAAACGAAGGGGATGGTACTGAGACTGAATTAAAGGCAGATGAATATTTTCAAGGGCATCTTGATTGGTATTCCTTTGATGTTGCTAATGAAAAAGAAGAGGGAAGTAGTTCCATAGATGAGTCTATCAGAAAAAGAGAAGTATTGACAGTAATACCATCTGAGGCAAGTTTTGCGGGAATGCCAAATTCTAGGTGGTGGGAAATGGAAGATGGTTCAATTGATCTTGGAAATTTAAAAGCTTCTGACACCGATATTGCCAAAATACTCGTAACCCAATATGCACTTCAGTACAGTAATGATTGGCTTTCTATTCCCTATGATATACCAACAGGTACATTTGCAGAAGTAGAAGGGATTTTAGTTAGAGACACCTTTGGACAGAATTACTTTGTAGATGCTGCACATAAAAACGGCGAA
Source organism: Algoriphagus sp. (assembly GCF_024642405.1). Taxonomy (GTDB): domain Bacteria; phylum Bacteroidota; class Bacteroidia; order Cytophagales; family Cyclobacteriaceae; genus Algoriphagus. The sequence goes on from NZ_JAHEBC010000020.1 coordinate 8,478, forward strand.
AGCTGGAATGAATGGAATATGTACTCATTGACAGTCGATAAAGGGGAATTTGAGACGCCCGCATTCGATAAGAGAATACTGCTTCCTGCAGCAGCAGTCAAGACCCTAGAAAGTGAAGCTATTGAAGAAATAAAATTCATTAGAGATGAAATGGCCAACATGGTTTGGGGCATTGAGTCCAGAATTCCAGATAGTTTAGGTGGAGGTATGGATGGTTATGAGGCGGCAAGGAACCTTACTTCAGAATTTGAGCGACTAATTCAGGAGGATGAGGTAGAAGAAGAGATAGTTTTACCTGAAATAAATTTGAATGCTGTTGACAGTAGGGCGACAACATATAAACCTCAGCTGAAATATCAATTGGGAAATAGTGTGAGTGAAAACTGGATACCATTTATTGCTGTTCACCAAACAGGATCGAATCGTGAAATCCATTTTCAAAGGGCATCAATGCCAAGAATAATGGAAATATTTGACCCTCATGCTATTAGACCTAGAACTCTACTTTTAAGAGATGGCATCAATGATGACGATAGTCAGAAAACACCGTTTTTTATCAATGAGGAAGAAATCCCAAGATCTGGAGTAAAATTAACGGGAACCTATCAGAGAACCAGATGGTATAATGGAAAAATTGTTTCTTGGTATGGTAGAAGGAAGATGACAGGTAGAGGTGAAGGAAGCAGTGGATTAAGGTTTGATTTAGTATTGGATAACAAAGAGTAAATCGTTAAATTCATGATGTGAAAATAGAATTAGAATATTTAAGATAAACGCACTTCGGTGTTAGGAATCTGAGCAAGCAAGAGAAGAAAACAGGAAATTGAAACTTGAATAACAGCAAAACGAAGAGTAATGCTTTGACACTCTGTAGGCACAGTGGCGTCTTCTACGGGAGACGTTTTTTTTTGTCTAAATTTTTAATCAATTCTTCTGCTGTTTTGTCGATATCAAGATTATTCAAACTAAAATCAAAATTTTGAGAGAGAATAGATTGATAAGAATCTGTTTTATCAAAGTACTCAATAAGTCTTTCAGCAACTTTATTATATTTTTTTTGTTCCAGATCACATGTTATTTGAGATGAAACATCCTTTCCTATCCGAAATTTTAATTTTTCAATTCCGTCCTTGATTTTAAAATCATTCTTACCAGCATATTCTTTTATTAACCTTTTTACCCGCTCTTCTTTTGAAAGTGTTAGTCTCACCTTTATTCCATTTTCTAATGACTCTGTCAGAGAAAGGGGGATAATATTTTTACCAAGGCTAAATTTTTCTGATTCGACAAATATTAATTTCACTTTGTCAAAACCACTTAAAATATGAGCAAGATTAATAATAAAAGATTCCTGACTGGGCTGATTTTTATTCGATAAATTTCCAAATATTGAACCATTATGTCTTGCTATTTCCTCAAGATTCAGAATCTGTTCACCTTTTTTTTCCAGATTTTTCAATAAATCAGTTTTACCGACTCCAGTCTCTCCATAGAGGATTACAAATTGGTATTTCAATTTAAAAATACTCTCAGCCTCTTTTAAAAGTCCTTTAATTCCACCCTTATAGATAAATACGTTTATTGTGGGTTGATAATGTTGCCAAATAGCCTGAGCGATATAAAACGGACTTTCATCAAATAGTAAAATGGGATTATTTTTCAAAAAAATAGGAGAAAGGCTTTCAATTCTTTTCATAATTTCTTCACCAATAACACTTGAAAAACCTAACCTTCTTAATTTTTTCAATTCCTTTTCGGTATAAAAAAAATGACTTGTCATTCTTGGAATAGGAAAGATAACCCTAGCTTCAATCGGGCGTATGTCCATACAATCATATTTTTCCCAACTGCCAAAAATCGAATTAATATATTTGATAGGATTCATAAAAATGGATTGATCTACTAAATTACTAAAATGAAAAGACTAGCCTTTATGGTAGATTGATAAATTCGGAATCATTTCAAGGAAAAATTTCTCTGTAGTACCTTTATGCACGAAAACAAAAAAATCAATGAATAGACGCCCAAGAAGAAACAGGAAATCAAATGTGGTAAGAAATCTAATCCAAGAGACTTCTGTTTCTGTAAATGATTTAATTTTTCCTTTGTTTTTAATCGAAGGGAATAAGAAAAAGGTGGAAGTAAGTTCAATGCCAGGCATCTATCGATTTTCAATAGATACCATGTTGACTGAAATCGAATCATGTTTAAAATTAGGAATTAGCTCATTTGATGTTTTTCCTGCCTATCCTGAAGAGTTAAAGGATACAGTCGCCAGTGAAAGTTACAATCCTGAGACCTTTTATTTAAAAGGTCTAAGAGAAATAAAGAAAGAGTTCCCTGAAGTTTGTCTTATGTCAGATGTAGCCATGGATCCCTATAGCAGTGATGGTCATGATGGGATTGTAAGAGATGGGAAAATCGTGAATGATGAGACTCTAGAGATCTTAAGCAGAATGTCATTGGCGCAGGCAGATGCCGGAGTAGATATCATTGGCCCCTCTGATATGATGGATGGGAGGGTTGGCTTTATTCGCAATGCATTAGATGAAAATGGATTCACAGATGTCTCAATAATGTCTTATACTGCCAAATATGCAAGCGCATTCTATGGGCCGTTTAGAGATGCTCTTGACTCTGCTCCAAAATTTGGAGATAAGAAAACGTATCAAATGGATTATTCTAATGCAAAAGAGGCTTTGATAGAAGCTGATCTAGATGTAGAAGAAGGAGCAGATTTTTTAATGGTGAAACCTGCGCTATCTTATCTAGATATTATAAAGAGCCTAAGCGAAAATTATCCATTACCGATTGCAGCTTATAATGTGTCAGGAGAATATAGCATGGTAATGGCAGCGGCAGAAAAGGGATGGCTTGACTCAGGCCGTGCTATGCTGGAAATTTTGACGAGTATTAAGAGGTCTGGAGCCAAAATAATTTTAACATACTTTGCTAAAGAATTTGCCCAAATAAATTCAAAAAAATAATATTGGTTTAAAAAATATGCTAAAACCGGATTTATCCGGTTTTTTTTATAATACATGGTTAAAAATAGAAACCATTTTCTTTTAATTTTCTTCATAATTAAAAAACAAGGTTAAAAAAAATATAAAAAAAGTAAAATTTATATTTTTTGTAAAATTCAGTATATAGATTAAAATATTGAAAAATGTATTTTTTAAGAATATTATTATGTTTTTGACCCTTTTAAACCACTAAAATTTCAAAATGCCTATTTTGGAATCGTTTGCAAAGAATTTTACCTACATTTTCCAAATAATATTTTTTTTTCAATTGGTGTATCAAAATAAACCAATATTGATGTTTTGTTAATGAATTTGTAAAAAATAGGGTAAAAACTATACTAAAAACTAAATAAATATCACATTTTTTGAAAAAACATATTTGTTTTATTGGTATTAATTGATTTACATTCGTTTGGAATTTTATTCTCAAACCTATTATAAATTCTGAAAATCATTTCAAAATTTCTAAAAACCTATGATGTATTTCGCTCCCCTGTTGGCCCAAGATGCGGCCGCGACAATGGATATTTCTGCTGAGTTGACGCAGAATATCCTCACGACAAACAATGTTTGGATGATGCTTTCTACTGCCCTTGTATTTATTATGCATTTGGGCTTTGCAGGAGTAGAAGCTGGCTTCGGTCAAGCTAAGAACACAGTAAATATTTTATTTAAGAATACTGTGACTCCAATAATTGGGATTTTATCCTACTCTGCTGTTGGATTCTATCTTATGTATCCAGGATTCGAAACACCAGGATGGTTCAGTTTTGATTCTGCCGGCTGGAGTATGTTTTGGTTCTCACCTGGGGACGCTGATGTCTCTGCAGATTATGCAAGTGCTGGCTATACTTATTGGACAGACTTCTTGTTTCAGGCGATGTTTGCGGCTACTGCAGCAACCATTGTTTCTGGTGCTATAGCAGAACGTGTTAAACTCTGGGCATATTTGATTTTCACTTTGTTCTTTGTTGGCCTAGTTTACCCGATAATTGGTAGCTGGAAGTGGGGCGGTGGAGCTCTTGATGCTATGGGTTTCTATGATTTTGCAGGAAGTACTCTTGTTCACTCAGTTGGTGGATGGGGTGCATTGGCAGGGGTTATTTTAGTTGGACCAAGAATCGGTAAATATGTAAATGGAAAAACAGTAGATAAGCCTGGGGCGTCTGTTCCTTTGGCTGTCATTGGTGTTTTCTTACTGTGGTTAGGTTGGTTTGGCTTTAACGGCGGATCTGTTCTATCTGCTGATCCTGCCTTGGTTTCTTTTGTATTGGTTACAACTTGTTTAGCTGCCTGTGCAGGTGGAATGGGTGGTTTCTTAGCAGGTTATTTTGTGTTTAAGAGACTTGATTTAGGTATGGTACTAAATGGAGTTTTAGCTGGGCTTGTTGGGATTACCGCTGGTGCAGACGTAATTAATCCAGGTTCTGCTGTAATTGTTGGCTTTATTGCTGGAATTCTTGTTGTACTATCTGCTGTATTATTAGATAGTCTAAAATTAGATGATGTAGTGGGTGCAGTTTCAGTTCACCTAACTTGTGGTGTTTGGGGTACATTAGCTGTTGGGATTTTTTCTACAAACCCCGAACACTCATTTTTAACTCAGTTAACTGGTGTGGCAATTTGTGGAGTAACTGCTTTTGTCTCAGCTTTCGTGATTTTCTATGTTTTAAAAGTGACTGTCGGTATTCGAGTTTCTGAAGAACATGAGAAAAGTGGATTGGATTCACATGAGCATGGTATACGTGGATATACTATTGTTTATGACGAATAGCCTTCAAAAAAACACCCCACCAAAAGAAAAAAACGCGACTCTCTTTCTAATTGGCAGGGCTTCAGGTCAACTATCTATTATTAACCTTCAATTAAAATTAAAATGAAAAATATACAACTACTAATATTCGGATTACTGTTCTCGATATCTTATGCAAGTTTTGGACAAGAGGTAATTATTGTTGAAGAAGAGAAGGAACCCTCGAAATTTACATTCTCAGGTTCTGTAGATGCTTATTTCAGAACAAATTTTAATGCTCCAAATAAAGGAGAAAATTTTCAGGCTCCAGCCTCATCATTTGGAAATCTTCCAGGTTTCTCATTAGGAATGGCAAATATTATTGCTACTTATGAAGGTGAGAAAGTTGGTGCTGTTGCAGATTTAGTTTTTGGCCCTAGGGGTGAGGACGCTGTTTTTGGATCTCCTTTATATGCTGGAGGAATGGCAGGTAGCTCTCAAATTGTCAATCAGCTTTATGTGTATTGGAATGTGTCTGATGTTGTTACTTTAACTTTCGGAAACTTTAATACATTTTTAGGTTATGAAGTAATTTCACCTACAGCAAATTTCAATTACTCAACTTCTTATATGTTTTCATATGGGCCTTTTTCTCATACTGGTTTGAAAGCAGATTTTGCATTGTCAGATAAATGGTCTTTGATGGCTGCTGTAATGAATCCAACAGATATGACCGAGTTTAACTTGAATGGGACGTATACTTATGGTGCCCAGCTTGGTTATTCTACAGATGCAGGAAGCACATTTTTGAATTTCGTCTATGGTGATCAAGATGGTAAATTAGATACCGATGGCGGTGGATTAATTCCTGGTCAATCTTCCTTAGGTAATACATTCCAGGTAGATTTAACTACAGGTTTTAATCTTTCGGAGTCCTTGTATTTAGGAGTAAATACTACCTATAATACAACTTCATCTGGTGAAGTTTTTAATGGAAGTGATGCAACTGATATAGATGGAGATGGAGCGGGATTTTATGGGTTTGCTGGTTATTTACAAGCAGCAACTTCTGAAAATTTTGCCATAGGACTTAGAGGTGAATATTTTAGCGTTTTCAATAGTGGCCTAGATGGCGTGGTTGGAACAAATGGTGATGGAGACGGAAATGTTTTCGCAATTACTCTTTCAGGCAATGCAAAAATTGGAAATAATCTAACATTGATTCCCGAAATTAGGTTGGATTCAATGAGTGAGGATAATTTCTTTTTAAATAAAGATTTAGCAGGAAGTAAAAGTTTGTCGTCATTTTTATTAGCGGCAGTATTTTCTTTCTAAAGATTAAACAGGGTCTATTGTCAATAAAGCCGGGGTGATTTTCATCTCGGTTTTTTTATTTTGTAGTCAAAAATTTGAAATACTGCATTTATTTAATACTTGGTTTTTGTAAATAACATTCCAGAATTAATTTCTAAGATTTTTTTTAAACCGAATAACCTTAGAAAAATCAATATTTTTCGGAATTTAATTTGTGTTTATTCATATTTTCATTTAAAAAATATTGTTTCAAGTGAAACTAAAATTTAATATATGAGTTATATTGGGTGAGATTAAACCCAAATATAATTAGATGAAAAGACCGTTCTTGATTTTGGCGGCCATGTTTATTGTAGCTGCATCTTATTCCCAGAATTTAACTGGGCCAAAAGCTAAAAATGCTAAGGTTTCAGAAAAGACAAAGAATTCTTTAGCCATAGTCTATTACGACACTCCTTCAGACTTGAAAGGACCTAAAGCTAAAAACACTAAGGTATGGGAAAGGTCTGGTAGTCAATCTTTTATTTATACACGGAGTATTATTGATGATCCAAAAGGTCTAAAAGCGAAAAACAGAAAAGTTTGGGAAGATCCTGAGTTTTCGGTAACTGGTTCAAAAGCAAGTTATATTCTTCCAAAATCAATGAGACCACGTAAATATTGGTGGCATTAAAAGATAAAAAGCCGAGGGACTCGGCTTTATATTTATAATTCTTGTTCTCTTTCAAGCATAAGTATTGAGCTTTGAGGTACGATATGGAATTTTTCTCCCTCATAAATTACCTCAAAAGAACCATTTAATAAAAAAATAGCTAAATCTCCTTCTTTTGCCTGTAGCGGAACATATTTAACATTCTCATCTTTATCCATCCATGGTTCACGATCTTCAGTAGGCATGGGAATCGGGTAACCCGGTCCTGTTTTAATGATATAGCCTTGCTGGACTTTCTCTTTTTCCTGAACTCCGGGAGGTAAATATAATCCGGAACCGGTTTTTTCATTTGGTTTCTTAAGCTTGATAAGAACCCTGTCTCCAACTACAATCAGATTTTTTAACTTATTTTCAGCTGTCAGTTCCATCTTTAATTCTTTAATATAAACAAATAACGGCACCTGTTAAATTAACAGATGCCGCTTTGAGTTGGTTTAGACTATCTTATTTTTTGTCCTCACTTACTTCTTCGTAATCCACATCAGAGACTCCATCTCCCGCTGTATTTTGGTCAGATCCAGCATTTACATCAGGACCTTGTTGTGCACCTTCTGCGCCAGCAGCATTGTACATTTCCTGAGAAGCAGCTTCCCATGCTTTATTCAATCCTTCCATAGCAGAATCAATTCCTTCTATGTTTTGAGATTGATGAGCAGCTTTTAAAGTCTCTAAAGCAGAACTGATAGCCGTTTTATTTCCTTCAGAAAGTTTATCTCCGTATTCCTTCAATTGCTTTTCAGTCTGGAATACAAGGCTATCTGCTTGATTCAACTTATCGATTTTTTCTTTTTCAGCCTTATCTGCTGCAGCATTTGCTTCAGCTTCATTCTTCATTCTGTCGATTTCTTCTTGAGAAAGTCCAGAAGAAGCTTCAATCTTAATTTTTTGCTCTTTTCCAGTTCCTTTATCTTTTGCAGATACATTTAGGATACCATTCGCATCAATGTCGAACGTAACTTCGATTTGAGGAACCCCTCTTTGTGCCGGTGGAATATCAGAGAGTTGGAATCTTCCAATAGTTCTGTTATCCTTGGCCATTGATCTTTCTCCCTGAAGAACATGGATATCAACGGCTGGCTGATTGTCAGCTGCTGTAGAGAAAACCTCAGATTTTTTAGTAGGAATTGTTGTGTTGGACTCGATCAATTTGGTGAATACTCCACCCATAGTTTCGATACCTAAAGAAAGTGGAGTTACGTCTAGAAGAAGTACATCTTTCACCTCACCTGTTAATACACCACCTTGGATAGCGGCACCAATAGCTACCACTTCATCTGGATTTACCCCTTTAGAAGGTTTTTTACCAAAGAATTTCTCAACTTCCTCCTGGATTTTAGGAATTCTAGTTGATCCACCAACTAAGATTACTTCGTCGATTTCTGAAGGATTCATTCCTGCATCTGCCAATGCTTTCTTACAAGGCTCCATAGATCTTCTAACTAGATCTTCAGAAAGTTGCTCGAATTTCGCCCGGCTTAAAGTCCTAACCAAGTGCTTTGGTCCAGTTTGAGTTGCAGTAATGTATGGTAAGTTGATTTCAGTCGAAGCTGAGCTAGAAAGCTCAATTTTAGCTTTTTCAGCAGCTTCTTTCAATCTCTGAAGTGCCATTGGGTCTTGTCTCAGGTCAATTTGCTCTTCGCTTTTAAATTCATCTGCAAGCCAATTGATTATTACTTGATCAAAGTCATCACCACCTAGGTGAACATCACCATTGGTAGATTTTACTTCGAATACTCCATCACCAAGTTCCAATACAGAAATATCAAATGTACCACCACCTAGGTCATACACTGCTATTTTCATGTCTGTGTTCTTCTTGTCCATCCCGTATGCCAATGCCGCAGCAGTAGGCTCGTTGATGATTCTTTTTACTTCAAGACCAGCTATTTGTCCAGCTTCTTTAGTCGCCTGACGCTCTGAATCATTGAAGTAAGCTGGTACAGTAATTACTGCTTCAGTCACTTCTTGACCTAAGAAATCCTCTGCGGTAGTCTTCATTTTTTGAAGAATCATCGCAGAAAGCTCCTGAGGAGTGTAAGATCTATCTCCAATTTTAACTACAATTGTGTCATTAGATCCCTTTTCTACTTTATAAGAAGCATGTTTTTTCTCTTCAGAAACTTCAGAGAATTTTTTGCCCATGAATCTTTTAACAGAAGATATAGTATTTGCGGGGTTAGTGATTGCTTGACGCTTTGCAGGATCGCCTACTTTTCGTTCACCATTTCCGTTGTCAAGAAAAGCTACGATTGAAGGTGTGGTCCTTCTTCCTTCGCTGTTTTGAATGACTACAGGCTCATTACCCTCCATTACGGCTACGCAGGAGTTGGTTGTGCCCAAGTCTATGCCGATAATTTTTCCCATAATTATATGTTATTAAGTTGTTTCGTTGAGTTACTTTCTCCTTTCTTCAATGGATGTGCCATAGCGAAAAAGTATTGGTTTTGTGTCAGATTGTCAGAAAGATTGACATGTACAAAAGTGTGCTTTTCCAGATATGTCATTTGAGATGCATATTTTTTCCAATTCTGACAGAGATCAAATTTTATTGACAATGGATTGCAACCTTTATTGAAAAGTTTGCATCTACTTCATTATAATGAAGGAATTTTTTAAAGGAAATAAAGAGCGATATAAATGGATTTTGGTCTTAATATTTGGGACTCTACTTATCCAGGTAAATAACCAATGGGAAATAATTCCTTTTTGTTGGGAGTTTTTTAAATCCCATATTTCCATCAGTCTGAAAGAATATTTAGGTTAATCTATTCATTCCACCTTAACTCTCTTATTTTTAGACATGAATTCACACTTGACAGTCCAAGATATTTTTATTTATCCCATTAAATCATTGGGAGGAGTTCGATTAGAAGAGGCCTGGGCAGAGGAAAAAGGCCTTCAATATGATAGACGGTGGATGTTGGTTAGCGAAGATGGTAATTTTATCAGTCAAAGAGAATATCCATATTTAGCCTTATTGCAAATAGCAATAGCTCATGATTCTTTATTGGTTTTTGATAAGAAAAATAGATCAAGTCAAATAAGAATCCCTTTTGAGCAGTTTTTGGATGAAAAAATTGAAGTTACGATTTGGGATGATCAAGTAACTGCTGTGAAAGTTGGAACTGAATTCGATCGTTGGTTCAGTGAAAAACTAGGGATTAATGTGTTTTTAGTAAAAATGCCTGAAACGACTTTAAGAAAAGTTGATCCTAAATATGCGAAAAATGGTGAAACTGTAAGTTTTGCGGATGGGATGCCATACTTGATTATTGGGCAGTCCTCTCTTGACGACCTTAACTCGAAACTTGAAAACCCTGTTCCAATGAATCGATTTAGGCCAAATATTGTATTTTCCGGCGGAAAAGCTTTTGATGAGGATAAGATGTATTCTATAAGAATCGGTGATTTAGAATTTAGCATTATAAAACCTTGTGCTCGCTGTGTATTGACTACTGTTGATCAGAATTCAGGTAAAAAAGGTAAAGAACCATTAAAAACTTTATCAAGTTATAGGACAAGCAATAATAAAGTGCTTTTTGGACAGAATATGGTTGCTATGAGTGTGGGGAAGATCTATGTTGGAGACCCAATAATCGTTATGGATTAATAATAGGTGTTACCAAAAAAAGAGCAATTTAAATCCTAATTGCTCTTTTTTGCTTGCTCTATTTAAAGTCTTTAACAGTCTGAATAAACACTTTGACCATTTCGGGATTAATATCCGGGTAAACCCCATGCCCTAAGTTGGCAATATGACGGCTCCCTTTAAATTGTTCCATCATCTCATTAGTAGCTTTTCTTACCTGATCTGGATTTCCATAAAGTGCGGCCGGATCTAGATTCCCTTGTAATGTTTTGTTTGATCCGATCAGTTTTCTTGATTCTTCAATTCCCATATTCCAATCAAGCCCAATCGTTTCACAATTCAATCTCCCCATTTCTTCTCTTGCAAAAAATGCTCCTTTCGCAAAAACTGTTTTAGGAACTTCAGAGATCGCGTTACAGATCTGAGAGATGTATTGGAGAGAAAATTCAGCATATTGTTTTGGACCTAAAATTCCTGCCCAGCTATCAAAAACTTGAACCAAATCTGCTCCGGCAGCAATTTGAGCTTTTAAATAGTTGATGGTGCTATCAGTGATCATCTGAAGCAGTTTATGAGAGAATGAAGGATTGGTGTATAGCATTTGTCTCGCATTGGAGAAAGTCTTGCTGCCGCTACCTTCTACCATATAGGCGAAAATGGTCCAAGGAGCTCCTGCAAAACCTATCAAAGGCACACGGCCCGCTAAATTCTTTTTAGTAATTTCTATTGCTTTGATTACGTAGCTTAAGTCATTTGCTCCATCTGCAATTCTTAATTTTTTAAGATCAGATTCGCTTTTGACAGTATTTGGAAACCAAGGTCCTTTTTTCTCTACCATTTCGTAGGGGAGACCCATTGCTTCAGGAATCACCAAAATATCCGAAAATATAATTGCAGCGTCCACCCCCAATAAATCAACAGGCTGAATTGTCACTTCAGCGGCAAGTTCTGGAGTCTGTGCCAATTCTATAAAACCGCTGACACTATCTCGGACTGCACGATATTCTGGTAAAATTCTTCCTGCTTGGCGCATCAGCCATACAGGAGTTCTTTCAGTTTTCTCGCCTTTGGCAGTTCTTAATAGAAGATCATTTTGTAATTCCATGCCGCAAAGATAACAGCCAAATTAATTTTGGCATTCAAAAGTTTAAACATAAAAAAACAGGATCTCTGCAAAACAAAAATCCTGTCTGTGATAATCAGTTGGTTTAGAATAATGTATTATTTCTTTGACTCAATTTTCACAAAGTCATTTTCTTCAATATTTAGCAGTTTCATGGTGCCTTCATAATCTGAATAATTTAACCTTCCATCAGGGAAGTCAGAAGGAAGTACTACTACTCTGAAAATTTGTCCATCTGTCCATACAGGTCCAAGCAATGAATAGTTCAGTGGGCCATCCAAGAAAATTGAAAAATCATTAATAGTATAATCGAAATTATAAATCAAAACACCTTCCTCGAAGAAGTAGTTTTGAGGAAGAATTCTCCATACATCTCTTCCATTATCTACTCCAGAAAGTCTATATACTAATACTGCATCACTTTCGACTAGGTCTTGAGGGAATTCAAAAAGGTCAGAGAATTCATTGGATTCACTAAAGTCAATTTCCACTTCATAGGTTGTGCCAAGAATATTTATTCCTGGTTCACCTTCTGGTCCAATTGGGCCCTCTGGCCCTACTGGACCTTCGCAAGCCTGAAATATTATTAGACCTATCAGTCCAAATAGAGCTGTAATTTTCCTCATTTTGATGTGGTTTAGTTGATACATAATTCTTTTCACGGCAATAAATGTGCTGGGGTTGGTTAATTTTACCAACAAGCTCTGTTAAAAAAAGCTAATTAATTCTGGTTTTGGATTGGAGCGAGAACTTGAACCTCTGAATCGGACACGATTTTATCAATAAAAATCCCACTTAACTTCAAGTTGTTAGTTGAAGCAAATTGTTTGATTTCCTCCTGAACTGTAGTCGGATTTGGCATAACCCATTTGCTTCCTGTTATGGTTGCTAATAAATAGCTGTTTTCATTAAAACTCATCACTTCAAAATTGTCAATCGGCAAATTCTGATTGATCCCAATAAAAACCTCTAGCGTATCCAATTTGCCAGCTGGTTCACTGTAATAAATCGTATGTAGTAAACTTCCTAGATGAAGACCTTTTTGAGCTTCTACATTTTTAAAAGTTGTTTCCAAGAGAGGATCTTGAGGAGTGCCTCGATAGCTCAATCCAACTAAACTATAGGGCTTTTCATTTATTAAAGTAATTTCAATAGGGTTATTTCCCCCTAGTTTATCAAAACCAAAATACGCTCCAAGGGTGATTGCCAATAAAATCAGAGCTCCGATGGCAATTTTCTTTCTCATTTTTTAAAATAGGTATCGAACACCAATTCCTCCTTGGGCTTTCATGTGGCCAACTCGATCCAATAGTTCTAAGAAAAGACCAAATTCAGCAAAGACATTCATGGGTAGATCAGAAAAATAATATTCTGATCCGATAAATGCTTCCGGTCCAAAGTCTGCATTGGTTCGGTCTTCTCGAAGGATATTTCCACTTGAAACTTGGTTCACCTCATAGCTGTAATTCACTTTGGTAGTTCTCAGCTGAATACCAGCACCGCCATAAGCCAATAGATAGCCTTGTGTGATTCCGAAGCTATCTGTGAAATCTTCATGATAAGCTGCCCTTGCATTAAAAGAAATGCCTTTTTTGACAGAATGTCCAATATAAAAGGCATTGGAAGCTGGGGGATTGCTTTCAAAATCTTTTTGGTAATAGCTGGATCCATTCACACCCGCACTTCCGATCATCCCCTCTATGGATATATAATCGCTAATGAAGTCTTTATAAGTAATCGATAAGGGTTCGCCAAAACGGATTCCTATCCCTCTTTCTTGGGCAAAACTGATACATGGAATAAATAAAATGAAAGCTAAAATTCTAAATTTCACGAAGGTATTCTTTTGTTGGTTTAATTGTTATTCGGCTAAATAGCCATAGTTTTTAATTGCATTTGGTGGAGTTGGGTATAATATCCGCCCAAGTCAAGCAAGGAGTCATGTGTACCTGTTTCTACAATTTCTCCTTTATGCAGCACGATTATTTTATCTGCTTTTTGGATGGTAGAAAGTCTGTGTGCAATCACGATAGAGGTTCTACCTTTCATCATTCTGTCTATAGATTCTTGGATTAACTCCTCAGTTTCTGTATCAACAGAGGAAGTCGCCTCATCTAAAATGATGATTTCTGGATTGTAAACCATTGCTCTTACAAATGAGATCAACTGTCTTTGCCCCACTGAAAGTGTCGCTCCTCTTTCCATCACATTGTAATCCAAACCACCTGGAAGTCTTTCTATAAATTTCTTGGCTCCTACTTGATCAGCAGCATCCCAAACTTGCTCTCTTGTGATGGAAGGATTTCCAAGGGTTATATTATAATATATGGTATCTGAGAATAGGAAAACATCCTGAAGCACAACCCCAATATGCTTTCTTAATATTCCCAGCTCAAAATCTTTGATATCATTTCCATCAATCGTAATCCTTCCTTTATTGATTTCATAGAAACGAGAAATCAGGTTAATTATTGAGGATTTTCCTGCTCCCGTTGCTCCAACTAATGCCACGGTTTGCCCACTTTCGACTTCAAAATTGATGTCTTTCAGAACATATTCTTCATCGTTATATGCAAACCAAACATGCTCTAATTTAATATCGCCTTTAACAGTTTTTGGTTTGAAATCACCTTCATTGGCGATATGTTCGTCGCTTTCTAGTAATTTGAAGATTCTAGAAGAACTTACAACTCCCATTTGCAAAGTGTTGAACCGATCCGCAATCATTCTGATTGGTCGGAAAAAAAGTTGCAAATACATGATGAATGAAATCAATATTCCGACTTGCAATTCCATTCCTAAAACACCGACAGCCCCATACCAAACAACAAGGCCGATTCCAATCGCCTGAATGATCTCAGCTACCGGGAAATAGATAGAATAATAGAGTACCGAACGAATATGAGCTGTTCGATGCTCTCTATTGATATCCTTAAATTTTTCAAATTCCCGTTCCTCCCGATTAAAAATTTGCACGATATTCATCCCCGTAATATGCTCTTGAAGGAAGGAATTCAAATTGGATACTGCATTTCTAACATCATTGAATGTCACTTTTATTTTCTCTTTGAAAATATAAGTAGAGATAATCATTAGAGGTAGAGTACAGAGACTCACCAACGTAAGTTTCCAATCGATATAAAACATCACTCCTAGGATGGTCACTAATTGTAATAAATCCCCAATGATTGCGGCTAGACCTTCACTGAAAACATCAGCTAAAGTTTCTATATCAGAAACATTTCTTGTCACCAATCTGCCTATAGGAGTGTTATCAAAAAACTTTAACCTAAGCTTCAATAAGTGTTTGTAAAGATTGACTCGGATGTCTTTGATAATTACTTGTCCTATCCATCCTGAATAAAAAGTATGAGCCCATTGAACGAAGGCTTGCAAAAGCATCAAACCGATCAAAACATAAATGATTTTCAACAAACCTGGGCCATCTCCCTTTGCAACATAATCATCAATTGCAATTTGAATAAAATAAGGCCTTGTCGGAGCGAGTATTGCCAATGCAATGGTCAAAAATATCAGGAAATAAAATTGTAGCTGATAAGGCTTTACTTGTTTGTAAAGTCTTTTCAACACTTGGGCGTCTACAATTTCACCGGATGAATGTTTTTCTTTCTCTAGGCTCAAAATCTTTTAGTCTAAATAGATTTGTTCTGGGTAATTAATCCTGCTCAAAAAAAGCCCTTGCGCCGGCGCTGATTTCCCTGCTTTTGCACGGTCTTTTGATAAAATTATTTCATCCATTGATTCTGGACTTCTTTTTCCAAGCCCAATCTCCATAAGTGTGCCAACGATCGCTCTTACCATTCCACGTAAAAAACGATTTGCAGTTATGTGAAAAAGCAATTCGCCTTCCTTTTGTTCCCAATGGGCAGAAAATATTTTACATCTAAAATGATTTACTTCTGTATGGACTTTACTAAAACACTCAAAATCATCGTGAATTAACAGAGTTTCTGCCGCTAAGTTCATTTTTTTTACATCAGGGGTAAAATAACTTAACCAAGCTAATTCTTCTAGAAAGGGATTCTTTTGAAAGATTATTCTATAAAAATATGATCTACTGTAAGCATCGAATCTCGCGTGAGCATTGGGTTTGACTTGCCTGACTTCATCAATAGATACTTGTTTCGGTAAGATTCCATTGATAGCCCGCAGGAATTTATTTTTATCTAATTCTTCATTCCAATCAAAATGACAAACCTGCATTGTAGCATTCACCCCTGTATCAGTTCTCCCACTTCCCATGATTGAAATTTTTTCCCTGAAATATGTAGAAAGAGCAGATTCAATACATTCTTGGACAGTGAATGCATTATTTTGAATCTGCCAACCATGGAATGGAGCTCCTTTGTAGCTTAATTGGAGAAAATACCTCTTGCCTTGATTCATCGGGTGCAAAGATACAATTCCAAAGCAAAAGAGTTAGAGAAACCTTAATTCCTTGTGATTGATCTTTTAAGCCTGTTTATTTGCAAAAAAATTAAATAAAATGATTCAACGAGTTCAATCAATATTCTTGTTATTAGTGGCAGTCTCTATGGGTTTAACTTTAAGTTTGGACCTTTGGCAGCAAGTTGGAACGGAAGCCGGTGAAAGTTTTTCATTGACAGCTCTTTTTCTGGAAAAATATAACAGTGCCAACGAAGTAATCCAATCTGATTCAAAGTGGTATATTGCCGCTCTAGCTTCGTTTGTTGGGTTTTTGGCCATTATTTCAATTTTTCAATATAGAAACCGAGGAAGACAAATGATGCTGAATATGGTTAATTCACTAATCATGGTAGGTTTGGTAGCTACCATATTTTTAACGACAAATGGAATTAATTCCGAATTGGGACTCAGTGATAATGGTCAATATGGGATTGGTTTTTGGGCAATTCTCGTAGCGATGGTATTCAATATGTTAGCCAATAGATTTATCCGAAAAGACGAAGCTTTGGTTAGATCAGTAGATAGGATTCGCTAGAAAACACCTAAAAAGAAACAAGAAAGCCAGCTTTTGAACTAGCCCCCAATAAGTGTCTAACTTTTTTGGGGCGCATCATTTGCTGGCTTTCTTGTTATCACCAAAACCTGATCCCAATGGTGGGATAAAAGGTTTTTAGGTTTTCTGTTCCGATGACACCAACTTGAATAGAAATATTCTTATTTAACTTCCTGTTGTAAAAAGCCTGAAGAGTAGTGCCGGAAAAAAGTTGGCTATTATCTTGATTGACCAAATATCCTATTCCAATTGTATTTCTCCTTGGCCCATCTAAATTTCCGAATTCCCAAGCAAACTCAGCATTCACAAACCAACTACTATTTACTTTTATGTTTTTTTCGATCCTTTCGGGAAAATAAATTGTATTGGTTACCGAACCTCCCAGAGAAAAATTTCTCCAATTTAAATGTGCTCTAAATCCTACTACTGGAGTAAAATCACCCCCTGTAAAATCCAAACCCACGGGAAATGTCATTTCAAGGCTATCCACATAAGGGACATATTTTTTCTCCAGTTGATATTTGACGTTCTTTAGACTTGTTGGAGCAAAGTTCTTGTTAAGGCGGTATGAAATGTTTTTAAATTCCGGAAAATCTGTTGCTTTCTGAAGCAAAGGCTCAAATTCCTCCTCCAAGTCCCTTGCAGAAAATTCAGTATTATTGAAATAAAGGATTAATGTACTTTCGTTTGGAAGGTCAAAAACCAAAGTGTCAGTCACTGGCCAGTCTCGGTCAAGCCATTCTTGATTACTTTTTCCAAGAGGGTTCTCTACCTCTTGAGCCTGGGAATGGAATGCACATAGCAGTGCCAAGGAAGAAACTAGAATGATTCTTTTCATCTTAAATTTTATTTAGCGGAGTAATCTCTACTCTTTGTTAAACTTGATTTTTATTGAATTTTTACTCTCACTGGCCCGGCCGAGCTGTTGAGGGAGATTTGGGTCTGAATAGTTAGTTCCGAATTGAGTTCTGATTTTTTTCTTTTCATTTAGACCCCAGGAAATAGTCACTTTATGCAATGTTTGAGGTTTCTCTGTCGGTTGATTTAAAATAACACCAGCCTCGGAGATTAACTTTAAATCTTGTTTTGGGAAAAGGATAGGCTTTTTCGGAACCATTACTGGTTTTGAAAGAGTTCGGTTACTTTCATTTCTTATTTTTTCAGAAGACTGTATTTCTGCTTTTTCAGCATTGAATAATTCTTCTTCTTCAGTACTTTCAACCAATTCTTTGGTTTTATCAAAGGAATTTGCTTCTGTCGTAGAAGTCTCAGAAACTAAATCCAGATCTGTTTTCTCCGAAGTTATGTTGTTATAAATTATTGCGCCAAATGCCATGATGAGCACAAAGGAAACAGCAATAGATAAATACCTCCAAATAGGAAAAACCTTTTGTTCCTGATCAAGCTGGCGTTCTATTTGGTCCCAAAGATCTATTTTAGGCTCTCTTAAAGGAAGCTTTTTTGACAGGTCATTTAATTGACTTTCAAAATCCCTTCTGCTTTCTATTTTACTCCATAAGTCTGATTTCGGTGTTAAATCTTTCATGCCTGCAGGAGTTTAGTGATTCTTTTTTTCAAAAGCGACTTGGCATAATGTAGCTGTGACTTTGAAGTACTTTCCGAAATCCCAAGCAGTTTCGCAGATTCCTGATGAGAGTAACCTTCTATTGAGACTAGGGTAAATACCGCCCTAGAACCACTTGGAAGAGTCTGTATCGCTTGATCCAGTAAGTCAGCATCAAACCAAGAGTCGAAATCTTCTGTAGTATTACTTTCATTCGTTTCTATCGGCTCAAACCGAATTTGCTTTTTGCTATGTTGGATTGCTTACGAATCGTAATAGTTTTCATCCAAGAAATCAAAGCTTCAGGATTCTCTAGCTTCCGAATGTTTTGAAATATTTCTACGTATGCATCCTGCAGAACATCATTCGCTTCATCTTCATCCGTCAATACCCGATAGCAAATGGAAAAGAGTAATCCTTTGGTCGATTCAAAAAGCTGAAACTGGGCTGATCTTTCCTGTCGGATGACCCTCGTTATCAAGTTTGAATCAATTTTTTGAACACTCATATTTTTGCTGTCTACTTAAAAGAGGAAAAAGATGGTAAAAAGGTTGGAATCAGTTTTAAAAAAAAACTTTTTCTGAAAATCATATTATTAAAATTGTTGAGAGATATACCGATAAAGTAAGTCTTAAAACCCAGATAGGGTTGTTTTTAAAGAATTCTTAACATTTCATATAAGATAAAATTCCTTTAGGATTTGCTGTTTTTTTGGTTTTGGCTAGAATCAGGTCTTCTTAGCGAATACAAATTGGAGTAGACTAATTACTAATCTGGATTTTATAATGTTAATTTCACTTTAAGATTTTTGACAATGAAAAAGTATATCAAATGAGACTTGAAACGCTAGCCATTCACGGAGGAAATATTATTACTGATTCAGAAAAGCCCGTGATCCAACCTATTACATTAAGCACTACTTTCATCCATCAAGAGGATTCCATGATCTATTCTCGGGCCAATAATCCAAATAGACATTCGTTGGAAAAGTTATTGGCCAGCTTGGAGCAAGGAGAAGATGCGGCGGCTTTCAGTTCTGGAAATGCTGCTGGTGTTTCAGTTTTCCAAGCTTTAGAACTTGGTTCACATATTATTGCTCCTGACGATATGTATCATGGATTGAAAAAGGGGATTCTTACTTTATTCGCAGGAGTTTTAGAGGCCACTTTTGTTGATATGACAGATTTAGAAAAAGTAGCGAAGGCTTTCAAGGAAAACACCAAATTGATTTGGATAGAAACACCTTCAAATCCACTTTTGAAAATCACAGATATAAAAGCAATTTCTAATCTAGCAAAGGCCCATAACGCAATTTTGGCATGTGACAATACATTTGCTACCCCGGTATTTCAAAACCCTATTTTATTAGGTGCAGATATTGTAATGCATTCCAGTACAAAATATTTTGGAGGGCATTCCGATATCCTTGGAGGAGCTTTGGTCACAAAAGAGAAGGATACCTTCTGGGAAAAGATTAAGAATGTGCAAACTACCGGAGGTGCAGTTCCTTCTCCTATGGATTGTTATTATTTATGCAGAAGTATCAAAACGCTTCCATATCGAATGAAAGGCCACGCAGAACATGCAATGGTTTTGGCAAACTACTTATCTCAAAATTCAAAAATAGAACGAGTTTTTTACCCTGGCTTAAAGGAGCACCCGGGACATGAAATTGCTGCCAGCCAAATGACTGGATTTGGAGGGATTCTTTCTTTTCAGGTCAAAGAAGGTGCAGGTGCGGCTGATTTATTGATCTCAAAATTAAAATATTACACGAATGCTACAAGTTTAGGAGGAGTTGAAAGTCTAATAGAAAGAAGAGCTGCTTCTGAAGGACCAGATACTTTGACTCCGCAAAACCTAATTAGACTATCAGTCGGGTTAGAACATTTGGAAGATTTATTGGAAGATCTGGATGAGGCGTTAAAATAAAAAAGGCTGCCAACTGGCAGCCTAATCTTCTTAAGGGGACTTAAGGTGGTGATTCAATCAACTTTTATTCATTCGATTTTTTCAAATTAAATACTTTTTTTGAATTATAAAATACAATTTTAAAATAGTTT
>NZ_JAHEBC010000192.1 GCF_024642405.1 Algoriphagus sp.
ATCATTCAAAGAAAAGGGGCCAAATCCTTTGGGAAAGGTAATTTTAAAGCTCTTTTTGAAGCTATCGAAAGAGAACAAGAACTAAGAGGGAATTTATAAAAGGTAGCCGGTTAATTGCCGGCTATTTTTTTTATTAATTAAAACTCCTAAATTTTTTAAAAATAATCCTATGAAGAACCTCATCCAATTTCTCAGCCAGCTACTTAAAGGGGGAATATTTTTCTTATTCCCTATTATTCTGGTCATTATTTTATTTCAAAAGGCAATTTCTCTTCTAAAACCTTTAGCTGCAATTCTTTCTGAAAAAGGAGGCTGGCATAGTAGCATCACAAGTAATGCATATTTTTTAAGCATCCTTATTCTATTCGTCATTTGTTTGATTGCTGGATTTATTGCAAACCAAGGGGTAGGTAAGAAAATTATTTTATGGATAGAAAATAATTTTCTCACACTATTTCCAGGATATCAATTGATGAAAAACACGATGCAGAATACCGCTGGACTGGATTCTGAAACTAATTTCCCTGTGGTTTTGGTACCAATTGATGGTTGGATGATAGGATTTCAAGTAGATGAATTGGAATCTGGAGAATATGTCGTTTTTGTTCCATCTGCTCCAAACATTTGGGAAGGCAATGTGGTCATCTTTAAAAAAGAAGAAATAAAGAAAACCAATTTAGCTCAAAAAGATGTCAATAAATTATTGAGACAACTTGGGGTTAACTCTCACGAAATCCTCAATAAAAAGACTTCCATTTTAAATTAATTTTCTACGTCAGAACTTGGAACAAATTCCCCAAATTGGGAAATAATCGTTTTCCTCAATTGGTACATTATACTTTTTTTCCAATTCTTCAAAATCTAAAATCACAGCTTTTATATCTCTAAGGTCTAATTTCTTTGTAATTGTTATGGTATTTGAAGATGCTTAAAAATATTTTCATTGGAAGTTAGCATGGCATGATCCTTTCTCATTTAAATACTCTAAAACAAAGAAAAATGAGCATTGCTGAAATATTTGGGTATGATACCCAAAAGGTTTTTGAAAAAATTACTGAAAAATTACAATCCTGGGGAGAAACTGCAATCAACAATCTACCAAACTTAGTTTTGGCGATTATGATTATGGGATTGAGTATTTTTATTGCTAAAAAATTTAAAAAATATTCTAATCGATACTTAAACAAAATTCGGATAAACCCTACAATCAGTCGGTTCTTAAGCCAGATCATTTTCATGGGTTTCTTAATATTGGGAGTCATGTTATCCTTGTCTGCATTGGAATTGACCAAAACAGTGTCTTCTATTTTGGCAGGTTTGGGAATAGTTGGTCTGGCATTGGGTTTTGCATTTCAAGACACAGCTGCCAACTTTATGTCAGGTGTTTTTATCACCTTTAACCAGCCTTATAAAATTGGAGATATTATCAAAACTAAGGACGATCACGAAGGGAAGGTAATTGACATAAACCTAAGAGTTACCAAAATTCGAACTTATAATGGTCCTATCGTACATGTTCCTAATAGAATGCTTTTCCAGGAATACTTCATCAATTACACAGAGGAAGGGAAAAGACGGGTTCAAATTGAATGCGGGGTTAGTTATGGAGAAGATTTGGAGCATGTTCAAAAAGTAGCTTTGAAAGCAATGGAAAGTATACCAAGTAGATTAAAATCTGAGGAACCCAGTATTTTTTGGACTGGATTTGGAGACTCTTCCATAAATTTCATTTTAAATGTTTGGGTAAAATTTTCTACTTCCGAAGTCAACTTTATTCCTGCTAGAAATGAGGCGATTATATCTTTAAAAAAGGCCTTTGATCAAGAAGGAATTACGATACCATTCCCTATCAGAACACTGGACTTTGGTATCAAAGGAGGAGTAAGAATGAAAGAAGAGTTACATAGTTTAAGCCTAGTCAAGTCAGAAGAAAATTCTAAGTAATATGGATAATGCCCCTAAGGAAGATTTTCTATCTCCTAGCAAATTTAAATTTAAACACATCCCTCAATTGATTGTCTTGGCATTTCATCGATGGACTGCCGCAGATCCTGCTAGGATGTCTTCTGTAGTTGCCTATTATGCAGTTCTCTCCCTTCCTGCCCTTTTGGTTATTGTAGTAAATACTGTTGGGGCCATTTGGGGAGCAGATATAGTAGCAGGGAAGCTTACTAGCCAATTTCAAAGTATTTTGGGAGCCGATACAGCCTCTATTGTTGAAGAGATGATTCTGAGCACAGAGTTTAGCGGGAAATCAACTTTGGCTTCAATTATTGGAGTTGCCACTTTGATTTTTGGTGCAACTGGGGTTTTTTATCATTTGAAAATTTCTCTCAATGAGATTTGGGAACTGAAAATGACAGAAAAAATAACTTGGTATAAACTAGCTAAAGATCGTTTAATCAGCTTTGGGTTTGTACTAGTCTTAGGTTTTTTGCTTTTGATCAGTTTTATTTTAACTGCGACATTATCTATTCTGAGTGAGTTTATCTCAGAAAAACTTCCTGATGTGGTACTCTACTTAGCATTTGCCTTAGATTGGATTTTTTCTCTAGGGGTAATCACCTTACTATTTGGACTGATATTTAAATATTTACCAGATGCTAAGATCCGATGGAAGACAGTTTGGGTCGGTGCTTTTCTAACAGCCTTATTATTCGTGTTAGGTGAGTTTTTACTGGGCTTATATTTCGGAGCAACTAATCCAGGTTCTACTTATGGAGCTGCAGGCTCTTTGATTTTGATCCTTTTATGGGTTTCTTATTCATGCCTGATATTTTTCTATGGGGCAGAATTCACCAAAGTATTTTCTATCAAATATGGATATGGCATCGTTCCATATAACCACTTTTCAAGAGTTAAAAAAAAAGAAGTAGTAATTGATAAAAATCTAAAAAAGGAGGATTTTTTATAATTCTAAAAATTATAACCAAAAAGTAAATCCAAATCATTTTTAAGAACTTCACTTTTACTGTAAAGGGATTCTTTTGATGAATATTTGGCTGAATTGCGCTTTCTATCCAGTTTTTTTTAAAAAATTATTCAAATCATTTATAGCTTGAGAATGGCTTTAATTCACATTTTCTATATCTTAGAATTCAAAGAAATTTTTATCATATGAGCGTAATAGACCCTACCATCCTTTCCAAGGCACAAAGTTGGCTTCATGGAAATATTGATCAAGAAACTAAAACAAAAATCAAAAATCTGATTGATGAAAACCCAACTGAGTTGGTTGATTCTTTTTATCAGGATTTAGAATTCGGAACAGGAGGACTTAGAGGTCTCATGGGAGTTGGAACCAACCGAATGAATATTTATACTATTGGGATGGCCACTCAGGGACTCGCCAATTACCTTTTAAAGTGTTTCAAAGGAGAAGATATTAAAGTTGCTATTACTCATGATAGTAGAATTAACAACACATTATTTGCAACAACAACTGCAAATGTTTTAACAGCAAATGGTATTAAAGTATTGTACTTTAAAGAAATGAGGCCAACGCCAATGCTTTCATTCGCTGTCAGACATTTTGGATGCAAAAGTGGCGTTATGATCACAGCCTCTCATAATCCTAAAGAATATAACGGATATAAAGCATATTGGGATGATGGTGCCCAAGTAGTTGCTCCTCATGATACCAATATTATAAATGAGGTAAAAAAAATAACTTCATTCGATCAAGTAAATTGGAATAAAAAGGATGATCTTTTTAGCTATATAGAAGAAGATTTCGACACTATTTATTTGGAAAAAGTTAAAGGATTAAGTCTTGCGCCAGAGGAAATTCAAGCTCAAAAAGATTTGCCAATTGTTTTTTCACCTATCCATGGAGCATCGGGTAAAATGGTTCCAGCAGCAATCAAAGCCTTTGGATTTCAAAACATTCATATTGTAAAAGAACAAGCTGAGCCAGACGGCACATTCCCTACTGTAGTTTATCCAAATCCAGAAGAAGCTGAAGCTTTAACACTTTCTTTAAAATTGGGAAGAGAAATCGGGGCAGAGTTAATTTTGGCTTGTGACCCGGATGGAGACAGATATGCTGCTGCAGTACCAAATTCAACAGGGGAATTTGAATTATTAAACGGGAATCAAACTGGATCACTATTAACTTATTACTTATTAAGTAGGTGGAAAGAAGCCGGAAAATTGGATGGTAATCAATTCATGGTAAATACCATCGTTACGACTGAATTAATTGACAGAATTTGCGAAGGTTTTGGGGTTGAATGTTTTTCGGTTTTAACTGGCTTCAAAAATATTGCTGCTATAATTCGGGATCTCGAAGGAAAACAAACTTTCATCGGAGGCGGTGAGGAATCCTATGGGTATTTAGTGGGAGACTTCGTAAGAGATAAAGATGGAGTCAGTGCTTGCGCCATGGTAGCAGAAGTTGTCGCTTATTATAAATCAAAAGGCAAAACTGTTTTCGATGTATTGGGAGAGATTTATGAAAAATTCGGATTCTACAAGGAGGCGCTAATCTCGGTTACCAAAAAAGGAAAAGATGGCGCTGAACAGATTCAGGCTTTAATGACTGATTTTAGACATCATCCACCAAAAGAAATGAATGGTCAAAAAGTAGAGAAAATTGTGGATGTGAAAGCGAGCACCATTACTCATGTTGACTCAGGAAAAGTAGAAAAACTGAACATGGATAAGTCTAATGTCATGCAATTCTATTTAGCAGATGGAAGTAAAATTTCGGCAAGACCATCTGGAACAGAACCAAAGATCAAATATTATTTCTCAGTTAATAATACACTTTCTAGTTCAAAGGATTACGTCAAAACCGAAAATGAATTATCTGAAAGATTGGAAGGATTAAAGCAGTATTTCAGTTAAATAGTATATTTCAAAATTCTTAAGCACCAGAAATAAAACTGGTGCTTTTTTTATAACCTTCTCCAAAGTACATCTGCAAAATAATTAGTATCGTCGGTAAAATTTTGAATAGTTTTAAATCCACCTCTTTGGCCAAGTTGCTCAATCTCTAAAAGACTATATTTCTTACTAATTTCAGTGAAAATCGGTTCAAAGGCCTCAAAAAAGAAAGATTGATCTAAGTCCTTGATATTAACGGTTTGCTCTTTCATCGATACCAAGTGGCTTCTGCATTCGCCTGAAACAGGATCGTAACTTGGCCAATGCATAAAAGTATCTAGATCAAAATCTCCTTTTAACTCTTTATTGATCCTTTCTAAAAGGTTTAAATTGAATTCACTTGTAATGCCCTTCGAATCATGATATGCACTAAGAATAGTTTCTGGATTCTTTTTTAGATCTATTCCTATCAAAACAAAATCCCCATGGGTAGCTCCAATTCTTAAATGATCCAAAATGTCAAAAGCTTCCTCTAAACCAAAATTACCAATATTTGATCCGAGAAAAAGAATTAGACTAGGCTTTCCATTTTCCCATGAGCGTCTTAACAAAGATCCTCTATAGGTGTCTTCGATACAGGTCACATTTAAATCAGGAAATTCTAATGATATTGAATGCTTTAGTTCATTCAAGACCGATCCTGAAAAGTCTATTGGAAAATATTCAAAATCAGCTTTTTTATGTAAGAGATGCCGTAATAGAATCTTTGTTTTTAGACCGTCCCCTGCTCCTAGTTCTACCAAATTAAAAGATTGACCTAAGTTCAAGATAGGTTGTAGAATCTTCTCAAACTGTTTTTCAAATATTTCAAACTCTTTTCTAGTTAAATAATATTCAGGGAGATCCATTATTTTTTGGAAAAGTTTATCCCCTTTTGCATCATAGAAATATTTAGAAGGTAAAGTTTTTGGACTCGAACTTAAGCCTACCATAACATCTTGGGCAAAGTTGCCAAAATCTAAATTTTTTGAACTCATATTAAATTGATTCAGCTAATCGGATCCCCATGAATTGCCATCTGAATTGAGGATGAAAAAAATTTCTGTAAGATGGTCTAGAATGATTTTCGGGAGTAGCAACTGATGAGCCTCTTAAAACCATTTGGTTGATCATAAATTTCCCATTGTATTCTCCTAATGCTCCCGGTGCAATTTTAAATCCAGGATAAGGCAAATAAGCAGAATTACACCACTCCCATCTACTTCCCCACTGGAATTCTTTTTGGGCAACTTCCCATTCAAATTCTGTAGGAAGTCTCTTCCCTTTCCAAGTTGCAAATGCAGCCGCCTCATAAAAATTAACATGGGACACAGGAGCTTCCCACATAATTTCTTTCCTTCCGAATAACGTATAATAAGACCATTTACCATCCTTATATTCCCAATATAAAGGAGCTTTTATAGTTTGACTTTTTAACCAAAACCAGCCTTCATCATGCCAAAAAATTGGGTTTTCATAGCCTCCATCTTCCATAAATTCAAGGAATTCCAAATTACTCACCAAGGTTCCTGATATCTTAAAAGGATTAAGGTACACTTTGTGTGGATTTAATTCATTGTCAAAACAAAATCCATTTCCCTGATAACCTACTTTATAAACCCCCTCCTCAATTTCTATCCAAGGAGAAGGCTTAATTTCTAAATACTCCCCAATATCCATCACAGATGGATCCAATGGATTATGCCAAAGACTAAATTTTAAATCAGTCAACAATAGTTCCTGATGTTGTTGCTCATGATTTAAGCCTAAAGTTATTAATTCCAAAACTTCAGATTCTCCATTAATAATCAAGGCTTCCATTGCTTCATTTACATATTCCCTATAGTCTAATACCTCTGAAACAGATGGTCTTGTCATTAATCCTCTTTGATTCCTTGCAGTTCTATTTCCCAGTGAATTATAATATGAGTTAAAGAGAAAATTGAATTGAGGATGTTTTACGTGGTATCCTTTTAAAAATGGTATGAGAATAAATTGCTCAAAAAACCAAGTAGTATGTGCTAGATGCCACTTTGGAGGACTTACCTCCTCCGAAGCCTGAAGGCTAAAATCTTCCGTAATTAAGTTTTTGCAAAGAAATAAAGTATGGTTTCTAACATGTTTAAACTGTTCATAAATACTCATATAAAAGGTTTTATTATTAATTAGAAAGGAGTTCATTCCTTTCCTACATGAATTAAAGCATCTCCAACATTTATTACGGGCATGTTATTAATTCCTATAACGTGCCCATTTGAAGGAGCTTTCACAGGAATCTTTACCTGGCCATAAGGATCTGATATCTTGGCTAAGATTTGTCCTTTTTTTACTGATTCACCCAATTTAACATTTGAATTAAATATTCCCGAAGCCTTAGCCCTTATCCAATCACTTTCTTTTAAAAGGATGGTAGCTTGT
>NZ_JAHEBC010000193.1 GCF_024642405.1 Algoriphagus sp.
TCTTCTATTTGGTTTTGTTATGATATTGATGGTTTTCATCCTTTCCCCATCATCAAATCCACTCAATTGTGCCTTCTCACTCTTTTGATCAAAAATTTCTATCCCTTGAATTACTTCTGCCGGAAGATTTTGTAAAGCTGTTTGGACATCGCCTCCAAAAAAAGGTTTCCCATCTACAAGAATCTGAGCAATGTTTTCTCCCTGAGCTTGTAAGACTCCATCCATCATGGTGACACCAGGAAGTTTTTCAACTAGAGTTTGGGCACTAGCATCCTTCATAGTTTTAAATGCATCAGCATTAAAAAGTGTTGTGTCACTTTTATTGATACCAGTTGACCTTCTGGCACTTATGGTAACTTCACTCAGTTCAGTTGCAGTTTCTCTTAAAAGTAAATTTCCAAGATCTAAATCCCTGCTAACCTGAATTTTTCTAAATAAATCCTGGTACCCTAAGTATTGAACTTTCAGCAAAAACTCACCTTCTTTTATTTCTTGTAAATCAAAGTTTCCATCTAAATCTGAGATCATACCGTCTATTTGGGTGGAATCAGTTACGGTCATCAAAAGGATGGTAGCATTTGGAATACTTTGCTCAGAACCCGCCTCAATGATTTTTCCTTTGATAGAATAGGATTGTGAGAAACTAAAAGATGTCACTCCAATAAAAAATAAGAGTGTTAAATAATATTTCATGTAGTTGGGTATTAAATTTTCTTGCCTTTTTTGGCTAGTAGAAAAAGAATTGCCAATAGACTCTATACTTTTTTTAACCCAAATAAAACATGAGTGGTTGTGGATTTCAGTGATTATTGTCTAAGCGGTCAAATGATGAAATAAGCAGTGTTTTTATTATTGTTTCCTAAAATCACTAAATGAAATAAGATATTGTTAGTGATTGAAAATGAATCATTTGAATATTAAATAGATTGTCTGACATTATTTGTCAAAGAATAATGTTTATTTTTTCATCATATATATGTTTATTAAAGCAACATTTGTAAATTAGCTGATGTTAAATCATGCAGGTATGGAAAATCAAGACAAAATCAGCATTACCACAAAAACCCTGGCGTCAGGTAATCGTCAGGTAAAGTTTTTTATTGAAGATGAGATGAAACCCCAGTATGGCTATCTGTTGGTAACAGAGCCAAAGCCAGTAGGTGAAATCATTGAAGAAATTAAGCTTCGATTGGAAAGAAGAAAGTCAGCTGAGATGAATATGAATCCATTTTTTCCTGTTCAGCCATCTCCAGAAGATCATAACTTTTACTTATTCTCAGCATGAGTTTCTTAGCCTCAAATCTTAAGTTTTTGAGAAAACAGAAAGGGATAACTCAAAATGAATTGGCTGATCAGTTAGCTGTTCAGCGGACCATGATTTCCGCTTACGAAGATGGAAGGTCAGAGCCTAAATTACTGACTTTACAAAAGCTGTGTGACATTCTTGAAGTAGGTTTGGAAGAATTATTGGAGCATGATATAGAAAACAAAGGGAGAAAGGCTATTCAAAAAAGAGGGATAAATATCTTGACTATTGCCACAAATGAAGAGGATAGAGAAAATATTACGATGGTTGCTCAAAAGGCATCTGCAGGGTATTTAAATGGCTTTGCTGACCCTGAATATATGGAGAGTTTGCCTCAATTCCATCTACCCAATCTTTCCCGAAATGCCACTTATCGGGCTTTTGAATTGGCCGGTGATAGCATGCTTCCTCTGATTCCAGGTACTATTGTGATAGGTTCGTATATTGATCAACTAAAAGACATCAAAAGTGGAAAAACCTATGTGCTTGTCACTCAAACAGAAGGAGTAGTTTATAAAAGAGTATTCAATTATCTAAGTGAAAACGGGAAACTGTTTTTGGTTTCAGATAACGACCATTATAAACCGTTTGAAGTGAAAGGAGAAGATGTTTTGGAGGTTTGGGAATCTAAAGCTTTTATTAGCACTGATTTCCCGAATCCGGGGGATAAAAAGA
This sequence comes from Algoriphagus sp., assembly GCF_024642405.1. Classification (GTDB taxonomy): domain Bacteria; phylum Bacteroidota; class Bacteroidia; order Cytophagales; family Cyclobacteriaceae; genus Algoriphagus. The sequence continues at coordinate 1,982 of NZ_JAHEBC010000193.1, forward strand.
AACCGATTTCATTGGAAGATTTGGGTGAAATGATAAAAGATATTCAAGCTGACCTTAGAAAAATCAAGGGTTAATTCTCTGTAATGCGATGTTACTGCTGGTTCCTAGGCTTGGAAAAGAAACAGTCCCAGACCAACTTTGACCGTTGGTTGAAGTGGATAATCTTAGATTACCGTTTATTTCTACTAAGGAATTATAATAACTGGCAGTGAGTTGGTTCCCACTAATAGTACCAGTTCCTTCTCCAATTTCTACGTTGAAGACATTGTATTCAATGAATTCAAATTCGTCATTGTATTGGTTGAATACTAAGGTACTAGTATTTCCTTGGTTGTCAGATAAGAGCCAATAACCACTAATTTCTTCTATTACTGGCTGATTGGATTCAGAACCTGAAAGAGATAAATTATCATAAATTTCTGTCCCTTCAGGATTTGAATTCCTGAAATTTTGCAATTCCTCAGTACTCGTGTTTGTTTGATCCTCTACAAGAGGATCTGATTTTTGATCTTCTTGTTCAATTGAAGTTTGATATGGGTCGAATTCAGAATCATTCTCAGGACTATTTAATAGAGAAATCAAAATGATGATTCCGACAAAAATTCCAATAATCCATAAATAATTTTTAGCTAACCAACTCTTTTGTTTAGGAGGAATTGGCCTAGGTTTAAAAGGTTCAGGTTTCTGCTTTGGAATTGGCTCTATAATTTTATCTAAAACTGATACCAGTTGATCGCAATCGTATTTCCATCGAGAGCTACTTAATTCCTGGGCATGCCTTCTTGTAAGTGCTTGGAGATCTTCTGGCAATTGTTCAGGAGATGGCATTACAGCGCCATTTACTAAAACTGGTATTACCCTAATATTTCTTTTTAATGCGGCCGCAATTTCAATTCTAATAAAATCCCCATCATGAAATAATCTGGAATTACCTTCAGCATCTTTAACATTGATCCAATGAGGCCCAATCATAGCGATCAATACTTTGCAGGAATTCAAAGCTTTGTCAATTGCCTGAACAAAGTCCAAGCCGGCCTCCAGAGTTTCTACATCCAAGAAAACGCTCTCTTCGCCATAGATTTCCCGTAAATGATCCACAAGTCTTCCAGCTTCTCCTGAAGCATCCTGTCTTCGATAGCTTACGAAAATTTTATTATCAGCCATAAAAAGTCCCTGATTAACAGAGACTAAGTTAGCAAAAAATGGGAAGTTAGATAAGAAAGATGAAATTGTTATCCTTCTAATAAATCACTAAATATTTCTTTGATTTTACTGACTACATCATTGGATGGATCAATATTAATGACTCCTTTTCCCAATTCATGCCATAATCCATCGCCGCATTCTATAAAAGCACCTCTTTTATTTCCTGGTGCCTCTTTGGCTATTTCATAGTTGTAGTCAGGTGTAAAGATCAGTTTCATCAATTGTACTGTGTATTCCCAATTGATATTTCTTGATTCATTTCCTTCAGTAAAAATGACTTCTCTGTCTGAAAATTGAATCGTGATAGCACAATCTTTTATAGTATCCGTATCTACTTGGCGATAGTGTATTGTTAATGGAGCTTCCTTTTTAGAAGTCTCATAAATCGCTTGTATTAGGTCTTGGCCAAAAACTATCCAAGCCTCTTGATCAGCAGGTACTTTTATCTTACCCACAATTCCTGAATCAATTGGTTTAATTATTATCCCACCTTCCTCTAAGGATTTACCAGACCATTTTGTAGTTTCTACTTTTTCAGAAATGGCTTTGACCCAAACATTATTTAGGGGACCGTTGTAAGAATAATCATCATTTGTAGTGAAACCTTCATCTACTATTTCGTTTTCACTTAGCTCTTCCCGATCGGTGTAGTGCAAATCTAATTTGGCCTTTAGTTCTCCATTACTCCAATCCAGTGAAATTCTATAAACATGGCTGTAGGGAGGAGGGATGATCCCCGAATCAAACTCGAGTTCAATCCCAGTAAATGTGTCTTTTTGAGGCATCGTAAAATTTGCTTTCGGCAAAAGTAATTTTTTTCAATGAATTAGAGGTTATTTGCAAGGTTAAACACAAGCTATGGATTCTGTATATGAAAAAATTGCGAATGAGATTTACGAAAAATCTTATGCAATCATTGATGATTTTATTAGTGACAAATTGAGAAGTTCTCTATTGAAAGAGCAATCTGATCTATTAGAAGCTGGAAAGTTTAGGTTAGCTGCTGTTGGGAAAGGCGAGAAAAAACAGATTAAAACTGAAATAAGAAATGATCAAGTGCTCTGGATGAATCCAGATGAGTTGAGTCACTATGAGGCTATTTATTGGGAGGAAATAAACAAAATCCGAATGGCTTTAAATAGACGCTGTTATTTGGGGCTGAAATCATTTGAAGGGCATTTTGCAAGATATCCAATAGGTTCATTTTACATAAGACATATAGATCAGTTTCAACAAGTATTGTATCGGTTGGTAACTGTAATAATTTACCTCAATGACTCTTGGACTACAGAGGATGAGGGCATGTTGAGGATGTATTTGCCCCAGGAGGATGGAACTGAAAAAATAATGGATGTTCTGCCCAAAGGGGGGAGGTTAGTCGTATTCATGAGTGGTGAAATACCTCATGAGGTTTTGCCCACTAAAAAAGAGAGAATAAGTATAACTGGTTGGCTCAGAAATATTGATTAATGGAGCTTTATCTCAACTTTAACCGGTTTATCCTTCACTACGAAAGATGCTCTACTAAAACTTGGGGGGCCAAAAAGTAAAGTAGGGTTATTCGAAAAACCATATTTATCAATTGGGATGCCGAGTGCATTTGTTTTAATTTTTCCATCCTTATCATCATCATGAAAGACTGAAATTGCATAAGAACCAGGTTGTATTCCTTTTAAGATGATTTCGGCCTTTTTATTTTTTATAGGGAGGCTGATACTTTTAAGTGCCTTTTCAGGATCAGAGGGAAAGCCTTCTTTATTATTGAATAACAAAACCTGTATCATTCCAACATCATTCAAACTTTCCTGAATGGTTATATGGATTTCCCCCTCATTTTTAGACTGAAAGGTTGAAATTGATAATAGAAAGAAAGAAAGAATGACTTGAATCACTTGAAATCACTTGTTTTTTGGCGGTTGATTTTTCCAGAATCTGTTCGGATGAACTCTCTAATTAAATAAACTTCCTTTGGGGATTCGTATTTTCCTAATTTGACTTTTAATTCTGCCTGCAAATTTTTTGCCTTTTCTTTTTCCGCTGAAGCTGTTTCTACAAATAGTACCAATTTTTGGCCTAATAAATCATCAGGAAGACCAAATAGAAAAAAGTTTGAGTCAGGGAAATGTGTGTTTACAATGGATTCGATTTTTGGTTCTAAAATTTCAGGATGTAGTTTAACCCCTCCAGAGTTCACAACAAAGTCAGCTCTCCCTAACCACTGGAAACTGTTTTCTGAAACTAGTTTTACCAAATCATTAGTTTGTATGATTTGGTTATTACTCATCGGTGATTTTGTCCAAAGTGCATGACGTTCATCTATTCCAAATTCCACGCCTGGCAAGATTTCATAAACGAGATCTCCCTCTTTGATTGGTGCTAATGCTATATGAGAAACTGTTTCTGTCATTCCAAAGCTTTGATAAGCATTTAGTTTATTTTTAGAGATCAATGATTTTAAATTTTTAGAAATTGGAGCGCCACCAATAATTAAATGATCGATTTGTTTTAATTCCTTTAAATGAAACTTAAGACTTTCATCCACTTGTATAGGAGCCATAGCAATAAATTGTGGATTAAAGTTTTTTTGAAGATAAGACAAGGGATTTGAACTTGGTTCAATAATTAAAATAGGAGAATCCCATACCATTGCTCTAACTAGCATCATTTTGCCTGCGATGTAGCTCGTATTCATGCAACAAAGCATTTTAATATTTTCTTGAATATCAAAAAAAGACTTTGTTGCCAAAGCACTGGCAATCATTTGAGAGCGATTTACTTTAATTGTTTTAGGTGTTCCTGTAGATCCAGAAGTTTGGAGTTCAAATACTTTCTGGCCATTCAACCAATCTTTACAAAATGAGAAGGCCTCCAAAGAATATTCAGATAAATCACTTGGAGCGCGCTGAAAGTCATTAAAAGAAGAAAATCTATTCGATCCTATAATCAATTCAAACATGAAAATGGAGTTCTTTAATTAATAAAGTTCGAGCAACAAACTAACAACAAATTTCGCCGAAGCCTGTTATCTTGCAGCAAAAATAGAGTTTAAAAATCGAATATTATGGAGTGGATTACTGCTAAAGAATACGAAGATATCACTTACAAAAAATGCAATGGAGTAGCCAGGATTGCTTTCAATCGGCCTGAAGTAAGAAATGCATTTCGCCCAAAAACCACAGCAGAACTATACGATGCCTTTTATGATGCTCAGGAAGATACCTCAATCGGAGTAGTATTATTGAGTGGGGAAGGGCCTTCCAAGAAAGATGGAGGCTGGGCTTTCTGTTCTGGTGGCGATCAAAAAGCAAGAGGAAATCAAGGCTATGTAGGTGAGGATGGATACCATCGTTTAAATATTTTGGAAGTTCAGAGATTGATCCGTTTTATGCCAAAAGTAGTGATTGCTGTTGTTCCTGGCTGGGCAGTAGGAGGAGGACATTCTCTTCACGTTGTTTGCGATTTGACTTTGGCGAGTAAGGAACATGCGATCTTCAAACAAACCGATGCAGATGTAACCAGCTTTGATGGTGGGTATGGCTCTGCTTATTTAGCTAAAATGGTAGGGCAGAAGAAGGCCAGAGAAATATTCTTTTTGGGGAGAAATTATTCCGCACAAGAAGCTTATGAAATGGGAATGGTGAATGCTGTGATCCCTCATTCCGAACTCGAATCAACTGCTTACGAGTGGGCTCAGGAAATATTAGCAAAATCACCTACTTCAATCAAGATGCTGAAATTTGCAATGAACCTCACCGATGATGGAATGGTTGGACAGCAGGTTTTTGCTGGCGAAGCAACAAGATTGGCTTATGGAACAGAGGAAGCGAAAGAAGGGAGGAATGCCTTTTTAGAAAAGCGGAAGCCAGATTTTGGAAAAAATAAATGGATACCTTAATAAATTCTAAAGGAAAAATTCTGAAGTATGAAATAGGAAAAGGTTCGAGAGAGATCTCGAACCTTTTCTTTTATTCTATCGCCTGATAGACCATTTGCCGCATTTTTTGCTCATAAAAACCGCTGAATGGAGCTGTCTGAGTCATCATTATAGAAATTAAATTTTCCTCAGGATCAATAAAGAAGTAAGTGCAGTA
>NZ_JAHEBC010000507.1 GCF_024642405.1 Algoriphagus sp.
TGCCACGCATGTCTGTAGGAAATTCCCTCCAGAGTAATTCTCTTGAAAACTCATGGTTCATCCCCACCAGGAATGATTCGATAAACTCCCTATTTGTCTCCATCAAAGTAATGGTGTTGGGTTCAATTTCGCTGATGTTAGGAATAATATAATCAGGTGAAATCTCCTTTAAATAGTCATAAACAGGAATCGGGAATCGGGGGTAAGCCATTATAGGCTTATTGTTATTGATATAATTTGCTGTAAAAAATGAGGAAAGCTTTCTGTCAAAATTAATAACCGGATTAAGCTTAACTCGGATTTTATCATGCAAATTCAGAGGTAATACAGCTCTAATGGGCTTTTTAAAGACCTTAACCACATTTGAATTATTGACATTAGACACAAATTTATTTTGAAAACTATTCAGATAATTCTGCCTCTCTAATACTACCTCACTATGTTTAAAATAATAGACATCTCCTGCCGGAACTTCCTTTCTAATAAATTTCACCTGATCAGATGGACCATAAAATCCTTCTTGAAAATTGGTGCTTATTTTACTATCAAAAACCTCTGAATCTACAGTCAAACTTCTTACCTGGCCACTTAAACTTTTATTGGTTATCCCATTTAATATTGCAGTTGCTCTTGCTTTTTGATCTTCTGAAAAATCTGAAGGAAGCTTAGATAATACTTGATTGGTATTGAAATTCACGTTAGTAAATTTCAAAATAGCATTGGCCAAATGCTCCATAAAAGAAACTGGTGGGTTTAAAACCACGCTATTTATTGCTTCCAATGCATTTAAAGTAGGCAAAACTATTTTGGGTTCAGTTTTGGTGGGAGCCGCTGAAATTTTCCCTTCAGTACCAATAGCTTTATTTAAATTCAGATAAAAACTTTTATTTAAAATATCCAATGCGCCATCTTTGCCTTTATTCATCAGTGCAGTTGGAGTGAAATTATTAGCTACTTTAAGAAATGACCCTGACCTGATAGCTGTAGGCACCGTAGACTTTTTAACCGCATTTTTAATCGTATTACCTGGATCAAGTTTCATCATTTCAAAAGCTTTTCCAGTTGCATTGATGAGATCAAATTTATCTAGCTTAAAAACTTTCTTCAACGCAAGCGCTTTGGTAGCTCGTTTCATTAATTCACTTTCACGAATCTTTTGATTGGCTTCATTTATATCACCAATCTGTTCCCAAGCCATCTCCATAAACTTTTCCTGGTGCTTTTGAACTACTTGAACACCCAATCCAGCAGCAGATCGGTTACTGGGGTGAAGGTTTATTTTATGGATCCAATCATTACTATTTGCAGATAGTTTTAAGATTCCTTTATGCCATTTCCCATAAATAGGGGGTGTAATAATAGGATCTTGTTCTACAATTGGGGAATAGAAAAAAGATGGATTCACCATAGGAGAAGTATCCTGAAGATTGAATGAGAGATTCAAAACATCTAATAATTGATTTTTTAAATCCTGATCACTCATTGGCCAAGGTGCCGTTTGGTAATCAGGGTGTCTCATTGCTCCTTCTACATATCCAATAGCATCAACACCGACAGGTTTTATACCAAAACCTATATCACCCATTTCCATTTCTCTTTTGCCGATATTTTCAGGAAGTTCTCTAGCTTCAAGAAGCTGCGCTAAACTTTCAAAATCCCCACCCTCATCTACTTTAAATGTCCATGTGAAGTAATAGGGATAACTCGAAGGATTTGTACCTCCATTAATTTCAGACCGGGACCAAGAAGATTTTTGAGCAGGAATCCCCTCTGTTTTCAATCCCAATCCAGCCAGTCTTCCCGTTTCAAAAGCGGGAACTAGAAATGCATGATACGTATTTGGATCATAATCTAAAGATGGATTTGGATTTGTAAACTCGAGTTTCCTTGCACATAAAACCCTTGAAAGGGCTAAATCAGGGTTTTTTGAGAGTTTACCAGAGAGTTGATTTGCAGGATTTGATGGACTATCTCCTAGATCTTCCAATACATGTACATGAGCCAAAGCATAAGTGTC
>NZ_JAHEBC010000194.1 GCF_024642405.1 Algoriphagus sp.
TGATATCATTCTTAAAACAAAAAACCAGCCTTAGTTCTAAAGCTGGTCTTTAATCTTTTTGCAGAGAGGAAGGGATTCGAACCCTCGATACCCTCACGGGTATACACGCTTTCCAGGCGTGCTCCTTCAACCACTCGGACACCTCTCTATTGGTTGTTTCCGACCTGCTTTCCCAAATCGGAGTGCAAAGAAAATTATTATTCAAGCCGTTTCCAAATCTAACTCCAAAATAACCTGATTTTCTACTAGGTGGTCATTTCTCCTGCTATAGGAATCATCAGACGCTTCTTCACTTCATCAGCCGAAGAGTATTGACCTAAAAGGAACATTAATTTTGTAATTGCCGCCTCAGTAGTGATATCAGCCCCACTCACAACTCCTACATTCAACAATTCTTTACTCGTTTCATATCTCCCCTGGATTACTCTACCCCCATTGCATTGGGAAACATTCAATATGATTAATCCATTTTTTACAGCCCTAGCCAAGGAATTCATAAACCAACCTTCACTTGGTGAATTGCCGGAACCATAGGTTTCTAATACCACTCCTCTCAAACCAGGTATATCAAAGCAAGCATCCATAATTTTCGAAGTGATACCCGGAAATAATTTCAAGATCATTACCCTGTTATCCAGTTGAGTATTGTATATCAGCTCTTTTTTTGGTTCATATGGACGAATGGCGGCCGTATTATAGTCAATAACGATCCCTGCTTCCGCTAGAGAAGGAAAGTTTTCGGACTCAAAAGCATCAAAATGAACCGATTGAACTTTTTTAGCTCTATTCCCACGCAAAAGCATATGATTAAAAAATACGCAAACCTCGGGTACAATCGGATTTCCGTTGATTTTTGCAGTCGCAATCTCCAATGAAGTCATCAAGTTTTCCCGTGCATCTGACCTCATTGCAGATATTGGCAACTGGGCACCTGTGAAAATGACCGGTTTATTTAATCCCTGAAGCATATAACTCATCATGGAGGCTGAATATGCCATGGTATCCGTTCCATGAAGTACTACAAAGCCATCATAACTATCATAGTTTTCATTGACGATGTAGGCCATATCTGTCCAATGCTTCATAGACACATTGGAGGAATCAATGGGTTCAGGAAAAGAGATCACCGTAATGGCAATATTCATATTAGAGAGAATCGGAATCTTTTCTAAGATCTTCCCAAAATTAAAGGGAACCAAAGACCCAGAGTCATCATAGGCCATACCTAGCGTTCCTCCAGTATATATAATTAATACCGAGGAGGTCTTGCTGGTCCGGAGTCCTGTATTTAGTCTTACTATTTTATAATTCATGGCTAAACTCCCTGAACAAATTCAATGCATTTTGTTTCGTTTTTTTGGCAACTTCTTCTTTTGAAATTGACAAAAAATCACCGATTTTCTCTGCAACGATAGGCAGATAAGCCGGTGAATTTCTTTTCCCTCTATAAGGAACTGGCGCTAGATAAGGGGAATCTGTTTCCAAAACCAAATGCTCCAATCCTAAATTAGGAATTACCTGATCTAATCCACCATTTTTAAAAGTGGCAACCCCACCAATACCCAAAATAAAGCCTAATTCAATAATTTCCTGTGCCTGACTCAAAGTACCCGTAAAACAATGAAAGATCCCTTTCAAACTTCCATCCTGCTCTGCTTTAATAATTTCAATTGTTTCATCCATGGATTCGCGACAATGAAGAACAATAGGGAGGTTTTTTTCCTTAGCCCAGGCAATCTGAATCTTTAAAGCTTCCTTTTGCTGTTCAAAAAAAGATTTGTCCCAGTATAAATCCAAGCCTATTTCCCCAACAGCTGCAAATGGTCTTTTATTTAACCATTCGTCCATCATATAAAGCTGTTGTTGAAAATCCTCTTTGACATCGCAAGGATGCAAGCCCATCATGGGGATGCAAAGATCAGGATACTTCAGCTCGCAATCCAGCATGGCATCAATGGTTTCTACATCAACATTGGGCATGTATACACGTTCAATCCCTGCTTTTCGAATGTCATCGATCACTTCATCCCGATCCGAATCAAACTTTGAAGAATATATATGCGCGTGAGTTTCTATTAGATTCATGAGTATTGTCTAGACTTCCAAGTGATTTTGGAAGGCCAAAAATAATAAAGAATAGTAAGGAAGGTGGCAAGGACATAGTAAAAATCATAGAATAAAAACCATATCCAATATAGTTGAATCTTTGATTTTACAGAAATTGACTTCAGAAAAAAAGACTGCAATACTATTTTAAGTAGCCATGTAGAAATACCTAAAAACCAATTCAACCAAATCAAATAGAATACAGCGGGAAAAAACAATAAATGAAAACTAAGAGCTAATTTCCAAAACCAGGGAAGGGTGAATACTCCTTTCAACCATCTTTTTCTTTGCTTCAAAAAAGCCATCCATCCTTTTTCGGCCTTTGTTTTTAATAGCATTTCCGAACTTACTTGCTGTTGAATCTTGAAACCAACATTTTTTATGGAGCGGGAAATCTCTAAATCCTCAGTTAAGGAAAATGAGGTGTTCTCATACCCGCCTGAAAGAAAATAAGCCTCTTTTGAAATTACCATGTTGTTACCCAAACCAGTCGTATGCCCTCCTAGGTCTGATACAACTTTGGTAATCGCTAGAATATTCCACCAATCAAGTTTTTGAAAATAACTGAAAATGCCACTTTCCTTTATTTCAGTAACTCCATTAAGAAGGCCAGTGAATTCAGAGAAACTACGAATTCCTTCTTTAACCCAGTCCTTGGTAACAACACAATCTGCATCCGTAAAAAAGAAATACGCTCCGGTAGCTTCTCTAGCCATAATTGCCAACGCATTTGCCTTCCCATTTAAAAGATTGTTTCCACTTTTATATGTTTTGATTTCAAATACTTTTTTGTTTTCCTGCCCATAACTCCAACTTTTTAAAATGGAAAGAGTCCTGTCTTCACTAGCGTCATCTGCTAAAAGAAACTCTATTTTGTCACTTGGATAATCAATCGATTCGAATGATTTCAATAAATTTGGCAAGTCTAGTTCCTCATTTCTAGAAGAAACTAAAATGGAAACTTTTGGAAGAGTTTCGGGTAGTGGTTTCGAAAAGTCAATCCAGAAAAATTTTACCCGGATAATCAGAATAACGTATTGAATCAATAGAATTGCAGCTGCAAAACTTGCCAAGTATTGAATTATAATGTTGCTGTTTCCCAACCTTGATCCTGAATTTCGTCTAGGTAAGTTGGTAAAATTTTAGGTAATACTGAACTGGTTTTTTGCTGGTCGTGAAAAAGCACTACCGAACCTGGAGTAGTTTTTTCAATTGATTTTTGAAGAATATCCTGGGTATTAAGACTCAAATCATAGTCACCACTTAGCATATTCCACATTATTATTGAATGTGTTTTTAATATTTCCTTTGCCTGTGAAGAGGTCAATAGGCCATAAGGCGGACGGAATAAGCATGTCTGTTTTCCTAAAACTTGCTGGATCATTCTGTCGCATTCAAGAAAATCATTTAAATATTCCTGCTTTTTTGTCTTCCATCCATTCAGGTGATGAAATGTATGGTTTGCCACAACATGATTTTCAGAACATACCTCCCTCGCCAAAAGTGGATGTTTTCCCACGTTATCCCCAACCATAAAAAAAGTCGCCTTCATATTTCTTTTGGCAAGTTCATTTAGGACATAATCAGTGATACCCGGTACCGGACCATCATCAAAGGTCAGGTATATTTGATTTTTCTCAGGTGACCTGGACCAAATTCGTTTAGGAAATAATCTTTGGACAATATTAGGAACCGTATGAAAAACCATACTTAGCTAAATCTTAGACTCAACAATGTCAAATCATCCCGCAAGGGAACATCTTCCGAAAATTCCCTCATTTCTTTGAAAAACTCTCGGTGAAAATCATCCGGATCAACACAGAGATGATTTCCGACGAATTTATCAAGACGCTCTTCGCCGTATTCCTCATCTTTTTTATTTATAGCCTCTGTTAATCCATCGGTATAAAGATGAATTGTAAACTGCTTCAAATTTTCCCTTTCCCCGATTTCTAAAAATGGGAGCTCTTCAAAAGCCCCTAAAATAGTGGTTCCGGCCTCCAGAAGCTCTCTTTTCTCCTGTTTCTCCCAACATAATAATGGAGGGTTATGACCGGCATTGACATATTGAAGTTTCTTGGTTTTATAGTTGAAATGCCCTAGAAAAAAAGTAATAAACCGTTCCCCTTTTGTATTTTCATAAAGCGTAAAATTCAATTGGTTCACAATCATTTTTAGATTTGCATCGCTTCTGAGCAAAGTCCTCAAAGTGGCTTGGAAATTTGACATGAGCAATGCCGCTGCAAAGCCCTTTCCTGACACATCTGCAATACAGAAAAAGAAATCATCTTCAGATCTTTGGATCAAATCATAATAATCCCCTCCTACCATACTATGCGGGAAATAAGTGACTTTTGCTTTAAGTTGATCTGTATCTGGCAACTCGGAGGGAAACAACATTTGCTGTACCTGACTGGCAATTGCAATCTCTCTATTTAGAATTTCCTGCTGCAATTGCCTCCTGGCAAACCTTTTGTTTTCTAAAGCCACAACCAAAATATTGGTAAGTGCTTGGGTAAAATCCAGATCTAGAGGGGTATCAGGTTCCTTCCTTCTTAAAAATAAAATAGCAAGCATTTTATCTTTATGATAAACGGGTAAATAGGTCTCTAATTCTTGGAAAGAATACCCGTCTGATAACTCAAGTCTCAGCTGACCGGAAGACTTTTCTTCCTTTAAGTCTGCCAATGGAATCAGTTGGGGAACCTTGGATTTCACTCCATGGGCAATCATTTTTTCAAAAGCTCCCTCTTTTGCAACATATAGAACCATCGATTTAATATTCAAATGCACCAAGCAGGTGAATTTGAATATATTTCCTAAAACCTCCTCTGACTGATTCTCATTGATAGCCTGAGTGATCTCTAAGAGTGCTTTAAGCTCTAGTTCTTTTCGTTGATATTTAAAAGTTTCTGTATCCAAGTATTATATCGTATTGTGGGCCATCAGCCCTTTTTTTGTAGCAAGGAAAAACAAATTTATTCCCTCTTTGAAAATATCCACTTTATTGAAACATTCATCATCCGGAGACTTCAAACATTTAATCAGACCCTGTTGATAAAGAGAATCTAAAGCTGCCAGAATTTTAGTTTCTTCCAGATCCAATGTTTCCTTTAAATATTTAAATGGCTGAACGAAGTACAGTTCATCCATGACATCAAACTCTTCCTCTGTCATAATTTTCTAATAGACTAAATTAATCAGATCTTCTGTTTCCCCGGCCTTTCCAGGTATATTTCCCTGTTAGGATCCCCATTCCAATTCCTACAACATAGAAAGGATGAATTAAAGAAGTTTTAACAACATCAGCTAACCTGAATGGATACTCCAAACTTCTTAAAATTCTTTGAAAGGCCAGACTTTCTGCCAAGATTTTAAAGCTCCAAAGTAGTGAAAAAGTTAAAAATCCGATTTTCCCCTCGAAAAGAAATAAAAAAGTTGATAGCCAAACTAACTGAAAAATAAACGGAATCAGGGAAAAAGCCATGTGACTAAAAGAAGCATGACTTTTCCATTTTCCAGCCCATCTTATTTTCTGGAAAATGAGAGCTTTCCAATTTGCTTCCGGCTCAGTAAATACCAAATACTCTTTGTATGGTCGATACAAAACTGAAGTAGCCCCAAATTTGGCAACAATTTTCTTAAGCAAAAACTCGTCATCACCTGAGGGATTTTTTTCATTGCCTTGAAAACCACCAACATCTTCAAAAGCCGTTCTTCTGTATGCTAAATTCGCAGCACTGCAGGTAATTGGTTTATGAATTCCAAAACCAAAATTTGTGACTAAAAGAATACTTGCCCATTCAATTAATTGAAACCGGGATAACAACCCTTCCCCTTGCTTTGGGAGAACGGGTCCTGCCACTAATCTAATATTTGGATCCTCAAAGTTCTGGAGTATCCGTTCAACCCAAGAGCTTTCCCAAAAACAATCTGCATCTGAGGTCAGAATAATTTCACCTTTAGAAACAGAAATCGCATAATCAATCGCTGCTTTTTTTCCTTTCCCAGGGTTTGATAGAGTCTTTATTTGTTCAAACCCTGCAAAAGATTGCTGAAGTTTTCTAAAAGTTTCATCTTCACTATGATCATCCACCAAGATTATTTCAATCTTAGGATAGGTAATACCCATAATTGCCAACACTAAACGGGAAATATTCTCTGATTCATTTCTTAAAGAAATTATTAAGGTTGCCGTAATTTCAGAAGTTTTGGGTATTGCATCTAAATTGCCTACGGGCCAATAGTTACTCATGTGCCAAAGCAGAAAGAAGTAACAGAGAATACAAATCAGGTAAAAACTTAGCATCTTTTCGGCTAACTTGCAGGGGTGAGTAAAGAAGTAAAAAATACTGTAAAGGAAAAAATCATTTTGGGTATTGATCCTGGCACAACCGTGATGGGCTATGGTTTAATCAAAACTCAAGGTAAAAAATATGAGATTCTTCAATATGGAGTTATTCATCTGAAAAAATATGACTCGCATGAATTAAAACTCAAAAAGATCTTTGAAAGAATCACTGGAATCATTGAGGAATTTTTACCCGATAATGTTGCATTGGAGGCTCCATTTTATGGCGTTAATGTCCAATCCATGTTAAAGTTGGGTAGAGCTCAAGGCGTTGCAATGGCGGCAGCTTTGGCGAGAGAAATCCCCATTACTGAATATTCACCAAAGAAAGTTAAACAATCTGTCACAGGAAATGGGAACGCCTCAAAAGAGCAGGTAGCAGCTATGCTCCAAACACTTTTCAAACTCACAGAACTACCTAAAATGCTTGATGCAACAGATGCCTTGGCAGTTGCGCTTTGCCATCACTTTCATGAAGGTAGATTTCAGACTAGAGGAAGAAATGAAGGCTGGAAATCATTTATTGAGGAAAACCCTAATCGGGTCAAAAAATGATTCAAACCTTTTACTAATTACTTAATAATATCAACACCAATAGAAACCTTAAATACTCTGTTTTTTACATCGGTATTAAAGTAGTTTAAGCTGGTCAAACCTAAGTCATAGCTTGCTTGGACGTTAAATCCCAAAGGTAGATTTATTCCAACACCTACCACCGCACCTATATCATATCCTCTGATTACATCTGTACTTGTTGAGGTGATATT
>NZ_JAHEBC010000508.1 GCF_024642405.1 Algoriphagus sp.
GAGAATTACCCGATCAAAGCTTATTCTAGCGGAGGACGCTATCAATATCAAGATGATTGGGAAACCCCCGATACACAAATTGCCTCCTTTGATTTTGCTGATGGCAAGTCCATTTTGTGGGAGGGTAGGAGTTGCAATGCCAGGGATATCAATGCCATGGGTTCTGGAGTTTCTTTTCATGGTGAAAATGGGACATTGGAACTGCTCAATAATTCCTATAAAATTTATGACAACTCCAATAAACTAGTCAAGTCTGCAGAGCCTACTACCAATACAGTAGTAGATCAGCGAGGAGCAGGGTTTGATATGGATATTGCTCATTTCACCAATTTCATCAATGCCATAGATAAAGGAGAAAGTCAAATATCTCCTTATCCGGAAATTCAAAAAAGCGTCTTGCTTTGCCATTTGGGCAATATTTCCTACCGAACAGGTAATGCGTTGGAAATAAACCCGAATTCCGGAAAAATAATCAATGATATAGAAGCTAATAAGCTTTGGGGAAGAACTTACCAAAAAGGCTGGGAACCAAAACTTTAATCTGATGGCTTCAAGTATTTCTTCCAATCCAAATCGACTACTCTCCATTGATGCCTTAAGAGGGTTTGATATGCTGATGATCTGTGGAGCAGATGCATTTTTCAGTAACCTGGAAGGTAAAACAAATTGGAATTGGCTAAATCAACTTGCGCTCCAATTCGAGCATCCTGAATGGATTGGCTTTACTTTTTATGATTTCATCTTTCCACTTTTCCTCTTTATTTCTGGAGTTTCCATTCCTTTTTCTTTAGCCAAATCACAAAAAAATCAAGTTCCTAAAAAAGAGATTTACCGTAAAGCCTTTATCCGAATGTTGATTTTGATCGGCTTAGGTATGCTTGATAAAAATGCACCTTTTCCATTTTTTGATTGGGAGCAAATCCGACTCGGTTCGGTCTTGGGGAGAATTGGAATTGCAGGATTTGTCACAACGATCCTTTACATTCATTTAGACAGTAAAAAGCGTTTATCCCTCATTGGAGTAGTTCTTATTCTTTATTACGCGGCTATTTTTCTCATTCCAGTTCCAGGTTTCACAGCTGGTGATTTAAGTTTTGAAGGAAATTTGGTTGGCTGGTTTGATCGCACTTTTCTTCCAGGCAGACTGCTTCAAGGTCAATTTGATGAATTGGGAATCCTCACCACATTTCCAGCTATCTGCTTAACCCTATTCGGAGCATTTGGAGGTGAAATATTAAAAAACGCCACAAGCTCCCAAAACAAAAAATTCAAACAACTCATCTTTACAAGCCTAATTTGCATCGGATTAGGGCTAGTCTGGGGAATTCACTTTCCTATTTTCAAACGAATGTGGACCAGTTCTTTTATTCTAGTGACTTCAGGAATGGCTTTCCTATTTCTTGGCCTTTTTTACCTCATCATCGATATTTTCAAAATCCAAAAATGGTCCTTCTTTTTGACCGTAGTGGGCATGAATAGCCTGACCATTTACATGATGTATCGCTTTGTTAGTTTTAGATATACTTCCAGAATGCTTTTTGAAGGATTATATAGTCCTTTAGGCGAAAACTGGAAACCAGTCATGGAAAGTTTGGGGGCACTGGTCTTGGTCTGGCTTTTCTTGTATTTCCTTTATCGTAAAAAGATCTTCTTCAAAGTTTAAAAAATCACCCGTCACCGTAATACTCACATCAATTGGCTATCCTATGAAGACAACACGTAGAACTTTCATCAAGAAATCGTCCCTAATCGGAACAAGTCTAAGTTTAGGAACAATTCCTTTCAACTTATCCGCTCAATCAGCTGACAGCCCAATCAAGATTGGAATTATAGGATTAGACACTTCCCATGCACCTGCCTTTACAAAACTTTTTAACGCCCCGAATCCGAGTCCAGAACTTGCAGGAATGAAGGTAGTAGCTGCCTATCCATTTGGAAGCAAAACAATAAAATCCAGTACCGATCGAATTGAAGGATACATTGAGCAAGTGAAGTTATTAGGAGT
>NZ_JAHEBC010000509.1 GCF_024642405.1 Algoriphagus sp.
TGTTAGGATTTGCTGAGGCAGGAAATAACTGGGGATCCTATGCAGACTTCAACCCTTATGATTTAAAAAAATCTGCAGGTGTAGGTGCTAGAATCTTTATGCCAGCATTTGGATTGCTAGGAGTGGATTGGGGCTATGGCTTTGATGCAATTCCAGGCACAGTTCAAAGAAGTGGAGCTCAATTCCACTTTACGATAGGACAACAATTCAGATAAAAATGAAAAAAGTTGGCGCAATAGTTAATTTATGCAAAATTAATTTTCTGGGTCAGGACTTTAATCAAACCTGTAATTCTTGCCTATAATCATGAAAAAATCATTGAAAATAGTATTTTTGCTGCTCTTTGCACTGCAAGTACTGCCTGTAAGCGCTCAAAAGTTCGGTTATATTGATTCAGAGTACATTTTGAACAAACACCCGGACTATAAAGTAATACAGCAGGAGCTTCAAACGCTCAGCAATGAGTGGAAGAAAGAGGCACAAAATTTGGACAAAGAGATTAAAGAACTTTACGACCAATTAAAAGCTGAAGAAGTACTGCTTACGGAGGAGATGTATCAGCAAAGGCTGAATGACATAAAGCAAAAACAACAGGAATCGCAGGCTTTCAATAGTCGGATATTTGGGATTGATGGACAATATTATCAGAAGCAGGCAGAATTACTTCAGCCCCTTCAATCAAAAATATACGATGCGATCGAACGAGTTTCCAGAAAAAATGGTTTAGCGGTATTGTTTGATAAAGCAGCAGGACCCTCAGCTATTATTTACACAGATCCAAGACATGATTATTCAGAATTCATCTTGGAAGAATTAGGAATTGAAGAGAACAATTAAATACAAACAAAGAATGAACAAAGTAAAAGTTATCCTTTCAGCAGTAGCATTGCTTTGCGTAGGATTCGCGGCACAGGCTCAGGAAATCAAAATTGGGTATACCAGCGTGGAATTTATTATGGATTTAATGCCGGAAATGGAACAAATCGGAGCTGATATTCAAGATTACCAAACTCAGCTACAAACTAATATCCAAACTAAAGCTGCAGATTTTCAACGTCAGGTTCAGACTTATCAGCAAGCTGCCCAAACTATGACTGAAGAGGCTAGAGCGGCCAAAGAAGAGGAACTTACCAAACTTCAGGCAGACCTTCAGAAATATGAGCAAGATGCTCAGATAAGCTACCAAAATAAATTAGGTCAGTTGTTAGAGCCAGTTCAGGAAAAAGTAATCAATGCGATCAATGCAGTTGCAGCAGAGAACAATTACACTCATATCTTTGCAGAAACTGCTGGTCAGTCACCTGTATTGCTTTACACTAAAGAAGAAGACAAATTCACTGAATTGGTATTGGCTAAGCTAGGACTTCAAATGCCTACTCCTCCAGCAGGAAACTAAACCACAGCATCTTCAATAATTAAAACCGGTTTTTCGAGGATTCGAAAAACCGGTTTTTTATTTTTACTTATGCCCAAAAAGAAGCCTAAAGATATTATCAGTAAGAGTCTTGATGCAGTTTTGGTGGATTTCCGTGCCGATTGGTGCGGTCCATGCCAAACGATGGATCCTATTATTGAAGAAGTCCTCGATGAACTTAAAGGCAAGATTAAACTCTTAAAGCTAGACATCGACAAGCATCCCCAGATGGCCCTACAATTTGCAGTTCGATCCATTCCACATTACATTTTATTCAAAAGGGGAAAAATCCTTTGGAGAAAAGGTGGACTAATTCCTAAAAGAGATTTAGAAAAAGCTTTGAAAGGTTTTGTATAAAAAAAGCTCCCGATTGGGAGCTTTTTATGATTATACGAAGAATTTTAGCCGAATCACTTCTTGCTCAGAAAGGAATCGATAATGTCCTCTTTTAAGATCTTTTTTATCCAAACCAGCATACATCACTCGATCCAAGGCTGTCACTTCATAGCCTAAATGAGCAAAGATTCTTCTAACGATTCTATTTCTTCCAACATGGATTTCCAAACCAAGAATCTTTCGATCTACCG
>NZ_JAHEBC010000195.1 GCF_024642405.1 Algoriphagus sp.
GCTTGTTTTCGGGTTAATTTCAAAAGCTTTCACCCAAAATACCTCAATCTTGAATTCGAAAATCACTAAATCACTTTCTGTTCTTTCAGCAATCTTATTTATTGCGGCAATTGCTACAAGTTTATTTTCAGGAATTGAGAATGCCGGCTTCCTCTGGATAGGATTCTTCTTTGTCTGTGCGATTTTATTTTTAGGAATTGAAAAACTGAAGGGCTATGCATATTCGATGATGATCTTTGGATCAGTTGCCATAGCAATGTATTTTCCACAATACTTTATCGAGTATAAAGACTTTAAATTCAGTGCTTTGATCGTTCCATTGATTCAGGTGATTATGTTTGGAATGGGGACTTCCATGAGCATAAAGGATTTTTTGGGAGTAGTCAAAATGCCTAAAGGAGTTATGATTGGAGTTTTATGTCAGTTTTCGATCATGCCCTTTATCGGATTTACCTTGGCTAAATTGAGTGGTTTTCCCCCTGAAATTGCCGCAGGGATGATTTTAATAGGTTGCTCTCCAAGTGGGATGGCATCCAATGTGATGGCTTTTTTAGCAAAAGCTAATTTGGCACTTTCCATTACTGTTACATCCATTACCACGCTATTAGCACCTTTAGTCACCCCATTTTTAATGGGATGGCTTGCCGGAGAATTTGTAGCAATAGATGTGGTAGATATGATGTTTAGCATTGTTAAAATGGTCATCATTCCGATTGGTGCCGGATTAATTTTCAATTATTTCCTTCAAGGGAAGTCCAAATGGCTTGATGATTTGATGCCGATTATCTCTATGGCTGCTATTGCCTTGATTCTTGTAATTATTGTCGCTGCCGGTAGAGACAGCTTATTGGATATTGGACCACTTTTGATTGTCATGGTTATTTCTCACAATCTTGCAGGTTATGTTCTTGGGTATTGGGCTAGTAGATTATTTAAATTGAGCGAAAAGGATTGTAGAACAATTGCCATTGAAGTAGGAATGCAAAATGGAGGGCTTGCATCAGGCATAGCAAAAGAAATGGGTAAAATTGCTACAGTGGGTCTTGCACCCGCGGTATTTGGGCCATTTATGAATGTCAGTGGATCCATTTTGGCTTCTTACTGGCATAAAAAACCAATTGAAGGAGAAAGTTAAAAACACGTTTCAGAATATTTCTTTTACCCTTAAATCAAAAGAATTAAAATCTTTAAAAATGATGAAAACACTTTTATCCTTTTTGTTTTTCCTAATAGCTCTTACTACATATGGGCAATCGGAAAATGAGCTTGCCGGTCAAGTTGAAAAACTCAGGTTAGCATTAATCGACCCAACAGAAAACATACTTAAAGAATTAAGTTCGGCTTCTTTAACATATGGCCATTCAAGTGGATTACTGGAAAATCAAGACCAGTTTATCGAGGCTCTTGTCTCAGGAAAATCTGACTTTTCTACTGCTTCTTTCGAAGACCAAAGTATTGTGATTGAAAATAACATCGGTATTGTCCGACACTATTTAGTAGCAGAATTAGTAGAGGGAGAGAAAATTAATTCTATAAAAATCGGTGTAATGTTAATTTGGCAAAAAGAAGAGGGAAAATGGAAACTCTTGGCAAGACAAGCCTATAAGCTTTCTTAGTGTCAATTAAGCTAATTTCAATTCCATTTAATTTTTATTTAACCCCTCCAAAGGCTCCAAAACACATGTTTTTGTGAAGTATTTCTGTGCTTGAGAACCCTACCTTTTTCATCAGTTCAAGTTGAAAACTCATGGATCTAGGTGAATCTTCTTTCGCTACATATGCAAGGACTTTTTCGCTATAATCTTTATCGACCAAATCTTCAAGATAATCCCCATATCGCTCCCAAGTATATTCATCTAAGATTGGGTTTTCTTGAGTGATTAAATCTGAAATCATCAGGCAGCCTCCTGGTTTTAATAAATGATAAAGTTTTGTAAAAGTGCTTTCCCAATCCTCATCATCTCGCAAATGATGCAAAACTGCCCCAGCCAAAATTATGTCATACCCATGATCTTCTAATTGAGCAACTCGAATATCAGCCTGAATGCATTTTACTTTTCCTTTAGCCACTTGACTGATACGCTCCTCAGCTTTTTGAAGCATTGGACTACTCAGATCAACAAGGGTACAATTAAGGCCTGGAAGCTTGGAAAGCATTTTTAAGGTGTAGTTGCCTGCTCCACAGCCTATGTCCAAAACATTTTTAGCATTTGGAACAAGCCTCTTGGCTGCCTCAGTAATTAACTCTAAAGAAATTTGAGCATCGATCGTTGCGATTTGCCCCGTTTCAAGGTTTGAAAATCTCTCAACATCCTTATCAAAGCGCTCTCTGATTTCGTCAACGGTAGATTTTTTCATAATATTTTCCGTTACTAATTAATCCTTAAAAGGGTTCGATATGAATTAATAAATGTCCTATCTCTGGTAATTCTTTTTGTAATTTATCCTTTAAAACATGGGAAATATCATGCCCTTCGGTCACTGTAAGATTTCCATCAACTAAAGCATGTAAGTCTACATGATAATCCATTCCTGCTTTTCTTATAAAACACTTTTCTGTTCCTTTCACACCTTTTACCTGGATTGCAATTTCCCGGATTTTATTGATCATTTCTTCATGGTTGTTTTCATCCATGACTTCTGCCAAAGCTGGTCTGAAGATTTTATAACAATTGTAAACAATAAAAAATACCGCAACCAAAGCTGCATAGTCATCAGCGACTTCATATCCCTTTCCAAAATATAAAGCTATAGAAATTCCGATAAATGCAGCAACTGAAGTAATTGCATCGCTTCGATGATGCCAAGCTTCTGCCTTCAGGGAAGCGGAGTTTATTTTTTTGCTTCTTCGGATTACGATTTGATACGAAGTTTCTTTCCAGAGA
The DNA here is from genome assembly GCF_024642405.1 of Algoriphagus sp. GTDB lineage: Bacteria > Bacteroidota > Bacteroidia > Cytophagales > Cyclobacteriaceae > Algoriphagus. The sequence continues at coordinate 2,886 of NZ_JAHEBC010000195.1, forward strand.
ATGATAGCACCAAGAATCCATAAAGTGAAACTTTTGGGAGTTTCATGGGGGATTCTGATGTGTTGAATTGCTTGAAAGGCAATAGTAGCAGCCGAAACTATTAAAAAGGCAACCACTAAAAAAGTGATTAAAGGCTCTGCTTTTCCGTGACCATAAGGATGGTTTTCATCGGCAGGTCTATTTGCATATCGAAGTCCAACAAGCACCAAAATTGAAGCAAATACATCTACTACTGATTCAATTCCATCTGCTATCAATGCGTAGGAATTCCCAAAGACTCCAGCTAAAAATTTTATTGTAGCCAAAACCACATTTCCCAGCATGCTGAAAATCACTGTTCGTATGGCGAGGTTTTGATTATTCATTATTTAAAGCAAAATAGAAAAGCAATAGTAGTGTACTTCTAAATAAACCTTCACTTTAATCAAAGATTAAGGTTTCATTTAAGCTTTAGAAATTTCGGGAAGAAATATTAAGCTTCTTTTTTCTGATCTCTTCCAAACCAGTATAATACTGAACCGATAATAATTAAAACCCCTGTTAACCAAACAGAAGTCCAACTCACCTGAATCATTAACCATAAACAAGCTAAGATTCCTAAAACCGGTACTAGATATCCGCCTCTGAGGATGAATGGGCTTTGTTCTTTAAATCTAGGCCTAAGCACTGGAATGGCCGCACAGCTCATGATGTACAAAAACAACCTGGATAATACTGTCATTGCAGCAAGAAAGGTGAAACTGCCAAAAGCTGCTAAAATAAAGGCTGCCATTCCGAAAAATAGCACAGAATTGGAAGGGGTAAGGTATTTAATATGAACCTCGCCAAACCACTTTGGTAATGATTTTTCCAGAGCTAAAGCATAAGTGATTCTGGTAGCTGAAAACATGGAACCTATCAAATTAGCAATCACGGATGTTGCCACTCCTATCATAAGAATTACAGCTCCTGTATTACCAAATAGAGAGGATGAGGCATCTAAAAGTGGGGTATTGCTATCTGATAAATTTGGAACTGCAGCCTGTGTAACTAGTTGGATTAACATATACAAAACAGCGACAATTACTAAACCTAGCAACAAGCCCAAAGGCATATCCCTTTCGGGTCTTTTGGCTTCACCGGCAGGTACAACTGCTCCCTCAAAACCGACAAATGCATAGATTAATAAAAGGGCAGCGGCTCCTAAATTCGAGCTTTCTGGCAGAGGACTGCCGAAAGAAGGTAAGACATCAGGACCTAAAATCGCAAATCCTCCAAATACCAATCCAATTAGGACAGAGAATTTGATGATTGTAAAAATGGTCATTGATCGGATGGATTCCACAGAACCTAAAATATTGATCAAGCTTAATGCTCCGCAAGTAATTGCTAAAGAAATAAGTCTTCCAGATCCTTCAGAAGCGATAGGAAGAAAGTATCCTATACTATCTGTTAAGAGGACCGTATTTGCTGCAAATGAAATTAGTCTTGCTAAATAATAAAGCCATCCCCCCTGAAATCCCACGAATGATCCAAATGCCAATTTCCCATACCGAATAGGACCTCCTGTGCCTCGGAAGTAGCTCCCTAATTCCGCAAAACATAATATAACAGGAAGAATCAAGATAGCGCAAAAAGCATAGATCAATACACTGTATTCTCCTGCTAATCTGGCAGCTCCAGAGGGTAACCCAAAGATCCCAGCACCTATTAAACCATTGACTACCAGCATCCAAACTCCCCAAAGGCCTAAATTTCTTGGTAATTTTTCTTGAATTTCAGGACTTGGTTTTTCGGGCATGAACTCTGCGATTATGGAATTTTATTGGCAAAAAGATAAGCTAAAATATCAATCTATTGAATCTGATTTATAGTTTAAAAAGATTTAAATGATAGAAGGCAAAGGATTATCTTTTTAGGACTTCCACCCAGAAGGGAAAAATCTGTTTTCCATCTACCTGGTAAAAAGGAATTAATTCGGTTTCCATTTCCAAAAGACTCACTCCTTTCATTTCTATGAGGTCAATTTCCTCCTCCGAATTGTCTGTGGCTAAGTTGACAACAGTTCCTGCCTCCAAATACATTTTTCCTTTTGCTGGTACCGGCTTTACAAATTTGAATTTAAAATCATAAGTCCCCGGAGCAATCTTTACATTCCAATAGCCGTATATTTCTTCCTGAGCCCAAATCCCTCTCTGTCCCGCTGCATCATTCCTATTCAAAAAAGTCGGGTTTTCATCCTGATATCCAATATGAATTCTAGGCGGTTCTAATAGATTTTTTTCTTGAATCAATTCCTCAAAAATCTGATCCATTTCAATTTTCAGGTCAAGACCTTTCTCTTTGTCCTGAGTTATTAAGTTAGTTTGTTCATATGGATCCTCTTGTAGATTGTACAATTCAAACTCCTCAATTGACGCATCGTAATCTGTTTTTCCAATTAATTTCCATCCTGAATTCTGAATAGAAATATTGTTGTATCGCTCCGGGTATTTCCTGTTCCAATAAGAGAAAAAGCTTCTGTTTTCAAAGCTACTTGCATCCCCTTCAATTAAGGGAATGAGACTTTTTCCATCTATTTTTCTATCAACAGGAATAGCAAGGCCTGTCAGTTCAGCGATAGTAGGAAGTATATCCAAATGCGCTGTCAAGGCATTGATCTTTTTATTTTCTGGAAACTTATTTGGGTAGCGAATCAACAAAGGAGCTCTCACGCCGCCTTGAAATACATTTCCTTTTAATCCTCGAAGGCCTGCCACATAACGCTGTTGTTGAGGTCCATTATCGGTTAAAAAAATCACAATGGTATTGTCAGCTATTTTTAGTTCCTCCAACTTATCAAAGAGCTTCTTCAAGTTATCATCGATGTTTTCCACCATCGCATAAACCTTTCTGGCATCTTCTTTTTGAGACTCGTTCATAGGATAGAAGGGCTTACCATCCGCTCCGAATCCCGCTGAAGGGTCAAGATCTTTGTACTTTTGGTAATATTCGTCAGGAACCTGAAGAGGAGTATGCGGGGCATTAAATGAGAGATAGGTGAAAAATGGCTGATTCCTATTTTCTTCAATGAACTTAATTGCCTCTCCAGCAAAAATATCAGAGCAATAACCCAAGTAGGATTCTTGCTTGTTATTATGCCAAAGAACCGGGTCAAAATAGCTTCGATCACCCTGATAATAGGTGGTGAAATCTCCTACTTGTCCCATCCCACCAGATAAATGTATTAGGGATTCATCAAAACCTTGATCGCTTGGACGCATCGGATAATTGTCACCCAAATGCCATTTTCCAAATATCCCTGTGGTGTAGTTTTTTTTTCTAAGTAACTCAGCAATTGTAATTTCATTTGTGGCCATCATCGCACCTCCATTATAAGTGTCTCGAATTCCAGTGCGAAGAGAATATCGACCTGTCATCAAACTTGATCGAGTTGGAGCACAAACAGGAGAAACATAAAAGTTGGTAAACTCAATGCTTTGCTGTGCTAACTTATCCAATGTAGGAGTGGAAACATGGGGATTTCCAGTAAATCCAAAATCACCATATCCCTGATCATCGGTAATTATTACAATTACATTTGGTAAGGATTGGGCAAAAGCTGATAGCTCATAACTGAAAAGTTGAAAAATCAGTAGGAAATAAAAAATCGATTTGATTCTAAGTGAGATCATTTTTTTGAGATTGAATAGAAACAAAAGTTCCTCTAAAAAAATGAAAATTCAAATTTCTTTTAGAAATCGAAGTCCTCGGTACTTCTCAACTGTATATGTTTTTTCATCTTTTTTTGGATGATTTTAAAATGGTGTAAATCCTCTTCTGTAACTAAAGATATTGCCTCGCCGGTTGCACCTGCTCTCCCAGTTCTTCCGATTCTGTGGACATAGTCTTTCGGAGATCGAGGCAATTCGAAGTTGATCACCAATGGTAAAAATTGAATATCAATACCTCTTCCCGCTAGGTCTGTTGCAACGAGTACTCGTGTCTTTCCAGATTTGAATCTAGCCAATGCCTCTGTTCTTGCTCCCTGACTCTTATCTCCATGAAAAGCGATTGCATCAATTCCGTTTTTTACCAGTTTAGTGACCACATTGTTAGCCGTTCTAATTGAGGATGTAAAGACTAAAATCTGGCTCCAGTCACCTGAATTGATAATATGTCTCAATAAAGGGCCTTTTTTCTCTGCGCTTACCCGATAGGCATATTGATCAATAAGGTCTATCTCAACTTCAGCCGGTTTTACAGAAATCCTTTTTGGGTCTTTTAGTAATGATTCGATCATTCCTTCC
>NZ_JAHEBC010000196.1 GCF_024642405.1 Algoriphagus sp.
TCAAAAGAAGAACTGAAAAATAAGCTTGAATCCCAAAAAAATAAAATCCAATGCTTTGTTTCTGACACAAATTATTGGACAGATGCTATTTCGTTTGGAAATGCTCAAAACCCCGAACCATGGGAATATGCAGATCAAGTTGACACATTAAAATTTCTAATTGAATTAAATTAAATAGTGTTTGGAGCTTTGGGCAAGCGTATGCAGGAATTTGGTTCCTTAATTAAGTACATTAATCACTTCTAAAACTCTTTATTTTTCTCAACATATTCACTGACTAAAACCAGACCTAGTCCAGTTTCGGCTTCTTTTTGTTGACCTTTTGGAGTAAAAGTATCTCATTTAAGACTTCTGACTGAAGTGTTTTCTGGTAAGGATTTTTAACTAGTAATTAAAGAATATTTGTATATCCGCCTTCATATCACTGGCCGAAAAAATATTCGATATAAGCATAATTTTATCTGCTATCTACTGTAGCCTGTGGTCATTGGACGAATATTCGCAAGCCATAAATCTTAATACAAGAATACTGGCAGAATTGCGGATATTCATAAAAGAATAATATTAAGTTTAAATTCTAATCTTAAAAAGCCGCCATCTTCAAATTGATTAAAAACAAACAAAAACTTTCTTTCCCAACTCCATTTGAACTTGTCATTTGGATTACGATTTTTTGTTTTTTTCTGGTAGTTTTTCTTTCCAAGACCTCTGGTCACACCATTTTGGAGAGAATAAATGCATCTATAAATTACTGGCAATTAGGTTTTTTTAGCCTATTGGGGTTTACTCTTCAAATGATGATGATTTTAGTTTTTGGGTATGCATTGGCGGTTTTTAAACCAATGCATGATTTTTTAAACCGAATTGCCCAAATTCCAAAAAATAATTTGCAGGCAGTTTTAAGTACAGGTAGCATAACTATGCTTGCAGGTCTTTTGAATTGGGGTTTCGGATTAATTATAGGAGCATTACTAGCTAGATTCATTTCTGTTGCCCTAGAGGAGAAAGGTGAGAAAGCGAACTTTTCATTAATAGCATCTGCAGGATATCTGGGTATGGCAGTTTGGCATGGCGGACTATCGGGATCTGCACCTTTAAAAGTTGCTGAACCGGATAATTTTTTAGTAACTATTACAGGAGTCATCCCAATAGAAGATACAATTTTCAGTTTTTTTAACCTATTGATTACCGGAGGCTTGATCCTTGTATTTCTGCTTGTTTTGGTTTTTTGTGAAAAGTATGTTTCCTGGCCTAATCAGAAAATAAACCCAGATCCCTTTCTACCGATTAGTGGTAGCAAATCATTGAAATTTGGTGGAATAATTGGTTTAGGAATATTGCTGATACTAGGGATCAATTATTTTTCAGGAACTATTCTTGAAAATTCATCAATTGATCTGAATTTTGTGAATTTCGCACTTTTCGGATTAACGCTTTTTGTTTATAAGTCTATCTCCAAGTTTACAGCGGCAGTTACTTCCGGGCTAAAAACTTCTGTTGATATATTTATACAATTTCCTTTTTATGCTGGGATTTTAGGATTATTGACAAAGTCGGGGCTTTTGATTGAGTTTTCAAATCATTTGGTTTCATTTTCAGATCAGCAATCAATTCCGGTAATTTCGTTTTTCTCTGCTGCCATAATAAATACTTTAATCCCCTCAGGAGGTGGGCAGTGGGCTGTTCAGGGACCAGTTTTGATGGAAGCAGGAAAAGTATTGCAAGTGCCATTTGAGAAGTTGGTTATGGCTTTCTCATATGGAGACCAAATCACAAACTTACTACAACCGTTTTGGGCATTACCTCTATTGGCTATTACAGGAGTGAAACCCAAAAACATGTTTAAATATTGTTTTATACTTTGTCTATCGGGATTGGTTTACTTAAGTCTAGCCATCTATTTCTTCCTTTAAAACCCCAATAAGTTTTGAAAATGGTTTAAAATTAGGATAAACCCCTCTTTTGAGATTATGTGGAGCTACCGAATATTGGGGTATATTTCTATATTTGCCCTAGTAAAAACAGAACCTTTTAATTCAACAAAAATACCTTTACAAATGGCATTTGATATAGAAATGATCAAGGAAGTGTACGCAAAGTATCCTGAGCGTATCGCAGCTGCCAGGAAGGTGGTTGGAAAGCCACTTACTTTAGCAGAGAAAATACTTTACGCTCATCTTTGGGAAGGAGATGCAACACAAAGCTTTGAAAGAGGGAAATCGTATGTGGATTTTGCACCAGATAGAGTGGCCATGCAAGATGCGACAGCACAGATGGCTCTTTTGCAGTTTATGCAGGCTGGAAAAGATAAAGTAGCAGTTCCCTCAACTGCACATTGTGATCATTTGATCTTGGCACAAAATGGAGCGAAAGAAGATTTGAGAAGCTCTTTAACTGCCAGTGGTGAGGTATTTAACTTTTTAGAGTCAGTTTCTAACAAATATGGAATTGGTTTCTGGAAGCCAGGAGCAGGTATTATTCACCAAGTAGTTCTTGAAAACTATGCATTCCCCGGAGGAATGATGATTGGAACAGATTCTCATACCGTAAATGCAGGAGGATTAGGAATGGTTGCCATTGGAGTTGGTGGAGCAGATGCTGTGGACGTAATGGCAGGTATGGCTTGGGAACTAAAGTTTCCAAAATTGATCGGAGTAAAGCTGACCGGAAAAATGAATGGTTGGACTTCTGCGAAAGATGTGATTTTGAAAGTGGCGGGTATACTTACAGTAAAAGGAGGCACTGGTTGTATTGTTGAATATTTTGGGGATGGTGCAAAATCACTTTCTGCCACCGGCAAAGGAACAATCTGTAACATGGGTGCTGAAATTGGGGCTACTACTTCTACTTTCGGCTATGATGAGTCCATGGAACGTTATTTGAAGGCAACTGATCGTGCGGATGTGGCAGAGTTGGCTAATAAGGTAAAAGAACATCTTACTGGAGATGATGAGGTTTACTCAAACCCAGAAAAATATTTTGATCAGGTAATAGAAATTGATCTGACTACTTTAGAGCCTCATATAAACGGGCCTTTCACTCCAGATAGAGCTACACCAGTTTCTCAAATTCGAGCTGAAGCGGAGAAGAACGGTTGGCCTACAAAAGTAGAATGGGGTTTGATCGGTTCATGTACTAACTCTTCTTATGAAGATTTGTCTAGAGCTTCATCCATTGCTAAGCAGGCTGTTGACAAAAAGCTAAAAACTAAAGCTGAATTTGGGATTAACCCTGGGTCTGAACAAGTAAGGTTTACGGCAGATAGGGATGGTTTGTTGAAAATTTTCACGGATTTGGATGCAACTATCTTTACTAACGCCTGCGGACCTTGTATCGGTCAATGGGCTAGAGCAGGAGCGGATAAAAAAGAGAAAAACACAATTGTTCATTCATTCAACAGAAACTTTTCAAAGCGTGCAGATGGAAACCCTAATACTCATGCTTTTGTAACTTCTCCTGAAATGGTTGCTGCTATCGCAATTTCTGGAGACTTAGGTTTCAATCCATTAAAAGACACATTGGTTAATGCCGATGGTGTGGAGGTGAAGTTAGATCCGCCAGTAGGGGATGAACTTCCAGAAAAAGGATTTGCAGTAGAAGATAATGGATATCAAGCTCCGGCAGAAGACGGAAGTGGAGTTGAGGTAGTCGTGAAGCCAGACTCTAATAGACTTCAGCTATTAGACCCATTTGCTCCTTGGGATGGTAAAAATATTACAGGCGCAAAGTTGTTGATCAAAGCATTTGGGAAGTGTACTACAGATCATATTTCTATGGCGGGACCTTGGTTAAGATTTAGAGGGCATTTGGATAATATTTCTGATAACTGTCTGATTGGAGCTGTTAATGCATTTAATGATGCCACCAATTCTGTTAAGAACCAGTTGACTGGTGAGTATGGGCCAGTACCAGCTACTCAAAGAGCTTATAAAGCAGCTGGCGTTCCCACTATTGTTGTTGGAGACCATAACTATGGTGAGGGTTCTTCTAGAGAGCATGCGGCGATGGAACCAAGACATCTAGGCGTGAAGGCTGTTTTGGTAAAATCTTTCGCCAGAATTCATGAAACTAACTTGAAGAAACAAGGAATGCTTGGTTTGACTTTTGCGAATGAAGCAGACTACGATAAGATTCAGGAAGATGATACAATTAACTTCTTGGATTTGGAGCAGTTTGCTCCGGAAAAACAACTGACTCTTGAATTTGTACACATTGATGGAACCAAGGATATCATTAAGGCAAATCACACCTACAATGAAGCGCAGATTGAATGGTTTAAAGCCGGATCCGCATTGAATTTGATAAAAGCAAAAGCATAATTTTCAACTTACCTTATTTGAAAGCCGGAATATTTAAATGTTCCGGCTTTTTTTGAGTTCAGTTATTTTTTGTGATAAAAATAAAAATTTGCCACCCTTAATAGAAATTAATCTATTCATCCAAAAATCTAATTGCAACAATTAGATAAAGATTTTTTTTATACAATAATCTGTATTTATAAATTAAAATATTTGTTATGAAATGCAATTAGGTGTATGTTTGCGCTTCTGGTTAATTAAAAACCTTAAAACATAAAAAGATATCAGAAATTCGCAGAATTTTCCAATGCAAGAAAAGGGTATTAATAGCACCTTCAAAAAAATAATTTCTGAGTCCTCGGAAATGGTTTTCCTTGCAGACAATACTTTCCCAAATAGTATTTTCTATACTAATAAATCATTTCAGTCTCAAATCGGTGATTCACTAAAAGAAAAGACTTTGGCAGGTTTAGGTCTTGATATGAATGCCTATCTGTATAAAGAAGATCCGATTCTGACTTTTAATGGGAAAAAGTATATTTTTAGAATGGAAACACCTGATGAAAACGGGTCCAACTATTTTCTATTCCATAAGGGAAAAGAGATTAAAAATTCTGATTGGCCATCTATCAATGAGCTAAAGAAATTTTTTAGTTCTACTAAAGATATTATGGCTATAGGGAAGGGGGATCAGCTAACTTTTATTAACGGAGCAGTTTCAGATATTCTAGGTTATGAGGCCCAGGAATTATTAAATAGAAAGGTCTGTAGTCTGATTCCCAAAGACGATTTAGATAAGTTAAAATTATTATGGAGAAGTAATGGTGGGGGAGCTCAAAGGACTTTTTTTGAGACAACGATAATTTCTAAACAAGGTGATCTTAAAACGATCGAATGCTCTGTTCAGTTTATTAAAGATCATTTTTTTATTATTGGCCGCGATATTTCAGAAAAGGCTAAGAATAAATTATTGGAAAAACTGTTGATTGAATCACCAGATCCTTTAATGATTGTATACCCTGACGGTAAAATATTTCTGGCAAATTCAGAAGTTAAAAAGTTGTTTGGTTTGAAAATAGAAAAAGAACTTACCCATTTAAGTGAGTTAGGAGTTCTTTTCGATGATTCAGAAATATGGAATGATTGGATACATTATGAAGAAAAAGATGCTACTGTTCAACGCTTTTCATCTTTGTTGTTGAACGCTGAAGGAAAACAACTAACTCTGGAAATTGCATCTAAATTTATTTTATCAGCAGAACAAGGGTTAATTAGTTTAACATTTAGAAATATTTCAGAGAAAGTTAGTCTAGAAAAAAATCTTGAAGAAAATAGTGAATTTTTAAAGAATCTGACTGATCAAGTGCCAGGAGGATTATATCAAATGTTGTTAGGATCAGACGGGAAAATGAAATTTTCTTTCCTTTCAAAAGGCATCGGTAACGTTTTGGGAATAAATCCTGAAGAAATAAATGATTTTGAAGATATTTCCGACGCAATTTCTAGGATCCACTCATTAGATATTCCAAAAGTTATCATGAGTGCAGTGGCTTCTGCCAGAAAACAAGAACCTTGGCAATGTCAATTTAGGGTGAAAGTAGATTTTGATGATACTAAATATAGGTGGGTTCTAGGTGCAGCAAGACCACAAGTTCTTTCAAATGGGGAATTGGTTTGGTATGGATATTTAACTGACATTAGTAATCAAAAGGAGTTTGAGGCTAAGTTGGATGAAGCAAGAAAAACAGCAGAAAAGGCAAGTCAAATCAAATCTGATTTCCTTTCAATGATCAGTCATGAGTTAAGAACTCCATTGAATGCTATTGCTGGTTCTACCTATTCCCTTCTTCAGGAACATCCAAGCGATTCACAAAAAACAGAGTTAAATACCATAAATTTTGCCGTTGATAATTTGATCATTATGATCAATGATTTACTTGATTTCCAAAAGATCGAAGCTGGGAAATTAAAGATTGAGAAAAATCCATTTAATATTCAAAATTTAGTAAATCAGATTATTAAAGGTTTGTCTTTTCATGCAAGAGATAGTGAAAATAAGTTAGACCTTAAAATTTCTCAGGGGCTGGATATTTGGTTGAAAGGAGATAAAACAAGATTATCGCAAGTTTTAAACAACCTAATAACAAATGCGCTGAAATTTACCAAAGCAGGCAATGTAGATGTAACTGTTTTGTTAAAAGATTTCAAGGACAATCAGGTAAAAGTATATTTCGAGATCAAAGACACTGGAATCGGAATTGACAAAACGAATCAAGAGTTGATTTTTAACGATTTTGATCAAGTTAAGCCATCATTCAGTACAAAATATGGTGGAACTGGTTTAGGCCTTTCTATCACTCGTAAACTTTTGAATTTGATGGGGGGTACTATTCAATTAGAATCGGAAGTTGGTAAAGGGAGTCGTTTTTATTTCGAACTGGATTTTGATCTTGATGAGGAGCAGTCATTCTTAAAAAAGTCTAAAAAAGAGGACTTTACAGAGCCAGGAACATTAAATTTATTGATGGCAGAAGATAACGATGTAAATGCCTTAGTCCTTGGTAAAATTATTAAGAAGTGGGGCTATTGTTATGAGAGGGTTTATAATGGTGAAGAGGCAATTAAGGCTGTTGAAAAAAAGAAATTTGACTGTGTTTTAATGGACATTCAAATGCCTGTGATGGATGGGTTTGACGCTACTGTCGCTATAAAATCATTTTCTGATATACCTATAATTGCGCTTACTGCGGCTTCCAAATTGGAGATTATGGATAAAATTGATGAATGCGGATTTGACGGGTTTGTAGCAAAGCCAATTGATGCTGTTGAATTATTTAAGAAAATAAATG
>NZ_JAHEBC010000197.1 GCF_024642405.1 Algoriphagus sp.
TGATGTCGAATCTGTCTAACACCTTGGTAAAATCTTCTTGATCATAAAGAATTATTTTGTCAGACCCCAGGTTTTCGGCGAGCTCTTTTCCCTTGGAGCTACATATTGCGGTTACTGCAGCACCATAGTGTTTGGCAATTTGAACAGCAGCCGATCCAACTGATCCGGAAGCTCCATAAATAAGAACCTCTGGATTGTTTAACTCTTCTATTTTTCCTTTTCTCAAAAAATAAATAGCGGTTTGCCCACCAAAAGGAAGTGCAGCAGCCTCTTCAAAGGAAGCATTTTCTGGCTTTTTTGTAATTACTTTATTTTCCGAAATACATAGATACTCGGCATGGCAACCTTGTTTTAGTCCAGTTGTCCCATAAACTTCTTCACCTACCTTGAACTGAGTTACTGCTTCTCCTACTTGTTCAACTATTCCTGAAAAAACTGTTCCTAAAATGGGCCTTCGAGGTTTTGTAAATCCCAACACTAATTTCATGATAAATTTCATAAACCCTTCCACTCTTAACCCTCTAATTCTTACGTCTCCCGAATTAAGAGATGAGGCAACTAATTTTACTAAAACCTCATTTTTTTTCGGTGATGGCTTTGGAATATCTTTAATAATCAAAACTTCCGGTGGTCCGTATTCAGGACAAATTACTGCCTTCATTTTTATAATTATTTGATTGGTATGTAAAACTTGTATAAACCCAAGTCCCCACTAGTCAATAGCGTTTATACCTGCATTGTCCACAGGGGTCTTGGAAGTTGTGATAACCAAATTAAGAATTTCATAAGAGGTTCACTTATTTTTTTACCAATAAAAAAATCCCCCAGATTGCTCTGAGGGATGTATTAGTATTTCAAGAATTCTTTATTTCAAACTCGTATTCGGAATAGGAGCCACCTTAGTCCATGGACTGACATCCATTTTTCTTGGAGTAGGATAGACCTCGTCTAGACTATTACCATCATAGATTCTTCCGTTTTTCATTACATGGGTGATCGTATTGGTATTACGGATATTCTCCAATGGATTACTATCCATAATGACCAAGTCAGCTAATTTCCCAACTTCTATACTTCCCAACTCTTTATCCAATCCAAGAGCCTCTGCACCTGAAATCGTTGCCACTTTTAGCGCATCATGGGCTTCCATTCCGCCACTTGCCACTGACCAAAGTTCCCAGTGATATCCTAATCCCTGTAGCTGTCCATGCGAACCCACACCTGCTAATCCACCTTGTTCAAAAATGGATTTGATCCCTTCAGCATGCTTCATAAATACATGATCTTCCGGAGCAAACCAACCTCCTAATCCTCCTGCTCTTCTTCTGGCTTTTGCATTCAATTCCTCATAAGGAGTGAATCGATTTAGCTTAGGATCATGCAAAGGACTTTCGGTGGTATAATAGTAGTTCTCCGCCCATGGTCCACCATAAGCCACCAAAAGGGTAGGAGTCACAGCCATCTTGCTTTCAGCGATGGTTTTGGTTACATCCTGATACAGTGGATGAATCGGAATAGAATGCTCATGACCTGGGTAGCCGTCAATAAGTTGCGTCATATTCAGTTTGAAATCCAAGCCACCTTCGGTAGTAGGCATTAGCTCTTGCTCTTTAGCAGCCATAATTACCCATTGTCTATGTTGCCTGTTTCCTACCAAATACATTTTGATGTATTGAGTATTGTAGTATTTGCTGTATTGCTTTAGTACGTTTTTGGTTTGATCCAAAGACTTCAAATTATACATCCAATAACCTACACCAGGCCCGGTGCTATATACTCTTGGGCCAGGTACCATCCCTGCCTCTACCATATCTCCATAAGTCAATACATCTGTAGTTGCAGTTTGTGGATCCCGTGTGGTGGTCACTCCATAGGCAAGATTCGCCGCATAGATCCAAACAGAGTTTTTATGCAATCCCCAAGTTGGCCACATATGCGCATGGGTATCAATAAATCCAGGGGTAATGGTCTTCCCAGACATGTCCATGACTTTAGCATTCCCAGCATCCAAGGTACCTGCTTCACCCACGGCTTTGATCCGATTGTTCTCGATCAAAATATCTCCTCTTTCGATGACTTCATCGCCTTTCATGGTCACAATCCTTGCGTTGCTTAACAGAACGGAACCTTTAGGAATATCTTTAGTGTAATAAACTGAAACCTGATTTTCTAAAGGTTTATATGTTTCTTTCTCCTTTATTTCAGCTTTGTAGATGCTATCTGCTTTTGCTTTTTCTTTGTCATTTTTCAACAATTCTGCTAAAGCTTCTTTTTTGGCTTTAGCAACAGAATCTGCAGCTTTGACAGCCTCAGGTCCCAATGCTTTTAAAGCAGAAACGGAATCTGCATCTGCCATCATTTTTTCTTTTTTTGCAGTTTTGACTGAATCCTCAATGAATTCGGCTCTTTCTATATCATAAACCCAATGTCCATTTCCCAAAGACCAATGCACTTTTTTACCATCAGCTTCCCAGGCTGGCCATTCTCCACCGATTTCTGTGAGTTGACGGGATGGGAAATTGCTGGATTCTGGATTGCCAACATTGATACTTGGAGTCTTTCCGACTTTAGGGATTTGAACGACATAGACATTATTATTCACCTGGGCTACTGCCAAATCTCCTTCAGGTGCCATCAAAATAGTGCTGGCACTACTTGGTCTCATTTGCGGTTCCTGTGCACTGGCTCCTTCTGGAAGCATGCAATAGTTAACTGCATCGGCATTGGAGATGGGTAGTCCCATAACATATCGGATATCCGTGGCTTCATCAGGATTCGTAGTATGTCCATGATCATCATGTGATTCTGCTACCGATCCAAATGGAGTGATTCCTGTGATTTTTGCATACTCTTTTTCATCTGTTCCATCCCATCTGACACTTAGTAAGGTTCCACCTGGTCCATTCAAAAAGACACGGGAAGTATCTTTGGTAAAGTGAACATTTCCATGGTTGCCTGCTTCCATGATCTTTCTGAATTCACCACCTGCTGCAGGAATCCAAACCAGTTCAGCTTCTGAGCCATCCACTCCAGGACCTTCCGCATCTTTCATCACTTGGTTAGAAGCTTTGAATACAGCAATTCTGTTATTGGGTCCCCAGGCTGGTTGCATATATAATGCACTTTCTGTTGTCAACTGAGTAACTGCCGCTCTATTTCCCAAAGTAGCTTTATAAAGGCGTCCTCCTTCAGTTTCATTCCAACCTACAAATGCCAATTGAGTTCCGTCTGGACTCCAAGTTGGCATGGCTTCGGTGAAATCATTGTTGGTAATTCTATAAGGTTCTCCATCTGGATAGTCCATCACATACAATCTGTTCAATGCAGTGAAGGCCAATTTCTTTCCGTCAGGGGAAGGAACAGCATCCCTGATTTGGGTAGCTCTGGCTGCTGTGGTGTCCTTAATCTCATAATTGAAATACAAACGAGGTCCCATTGCCAAATTCACATCTACTTCGAATGGAATTTCCGAAGGGGAACCTCCATCAACGCTGATTTTCCAGATTTTACCACCATAAGATGCGATGACATTTTTACTATCTGGAGTGAAAGCCATAGCGGGTAATACTCCCTGAGGAGCAATGGATTCCTGCTCATCTCTTTGTACGGGATAAGCAAGCCATTTTTCTTCGCCATTTTCTAGATTTCTCAATACCAAGCCGGTTTTTTCTTCCCAGCGAGAGCCATAAACCATCCATTTTCCATCTTCACTTAGCGTTGGAGTAAATGCTGACCCATATCTAGAAGTGATAGAGTTTAATTCTCCTTTTTCAAAATCATAAGTGCCAATCTGATATTGGGGAAGTAAGGCATTGTAATTCCAAGCGCCACTTCTCTGGGAGAAGTACACTTTTTTGCCATCTGGACTTACAAAAGGATCGATGGTTTTGATACTGCTTGGATTTTCATTCAGTTGAATTCCGCCGCCTCCATCTTTATGATACATCCAAAGTTTAGCGATTCTTCTTCCTTTACTCACGACGATATATTCAGAATCAGGTGTCCAATCGGCACCTGGAACATCACCGTTTTTGTCTTTGGTGATCTGAACAGTGTCTTTTTTGACCATATCGATATACCAAAGATTATCACTTCCTGCTCTATCGGAAGTGAATAGTATTTTCTCTCCGTCTGGTGAAAAACGTGGATGGGTTTCATAAGCCATTCCTGTGGTGATAGCCTTAGCTTTGCCACCTTCCATCGGAATCGTGTAAATATCTCCAAGTAAATCAAAGGCTACTGTTTTCCCATCAGGACTGACGTCCACACTCATCCAAGTACCTTGTTTTGTACTGAACTTTATTTCTCTTTCAGCCTTTAAAGGCAAGTCTTTGAATTTTGGGGTTTTGATAGAATCTTTTTCAGTGCTATCAGCCAGAATCAGGTTAGTTTGATTCATTGGCATAAGCACCTCAGGTCGATCAGGAACCATAGTAGCAAAGCTTACTGTAGCGCCTAAAGCAACCAATAATGCTGGGTGGGTAAGTTTTTTCATAAAGTGATTTTTGGGAAATTATCTATTCTTAATACCTATCGAATTATAGAGAAAATCTTGCCCTTAAAATTGGAACTTCTGGTATAAGGTATTTTCCATAAAACTAGGGAGTTGGCTTTTTCTAATTATCAGGAAAGTACCTCATAAACTGTAACGGGCTTTGATTTATTCTTTAGGATCATTTCACCGATCTTAGAGATATTAAAATCTTTTGCAATGAGTTCTTGGTATTGTTCCAAAATGAGGATTTGACCTGGACTTGCTTTGGACTGAAGTCTGGAAGCTACATTTACGGTATCACCGATAACTGTATAATCCAATCGCTTCAAAGAAATGGAACCTATATTTCCTGAAACCATTTCGCCTCTATTAATTCCAATGGAGACTTTAGGTTTGAATCCTGATTTTTCAGAAAAAACGGGCATAGCATTCATTTTATCACGAATGGCAATACTTGCCCGGATAGCTCTTTTTTCATAATCATCCCCTTTAAATACAGCCATGACAGCATCACCAATAAATTTGTCAATAATTCCTTTTTCTGCAATAATCTCCCGGACCATCATGTCAAAATAATCGTTGAGTTGGCCAACCACTACATTAGGTTCTTCATTTTCACTGATTGCAGTAAATCCACATAGATCTATAAAAGCTACCGAGGCTTCCAAAGTCTCATTTTCTGTCAAACCACCTTCAATCTCGCGGCTTCCCATGAAATTTAAAACCGTTTCATCCACATACATTTTCAGGATGTTATTTTCCTTCATTGCTTTGATGGTTTCCTTTATCTGATTGATATAGGTGATGGTTTTTTCTATGGTAATCTCAAGGTCCTGAAAATCCACTGGCTTTGTGATAAAATCAAAAGCTCCCAAATTCATGGCAGTCCGTATATTTTCCATATCTCCATAGGCCGATATGATTACAGTTTTCATGAGAGAGTTTTGTTCTTTTACTCTGGATAGAAGAGTTAAACCGTCCATTTCCGGCATATTGATATCACTTAGGATCATATCAATATTTTTACGTTCTTCCATCAGTTCCAAAGCCTTTTTTCCATTTAAGGCAAAGTAAAACTCATACTCTTCCGATCGGATTTTTTTCCTGAATTTCTGCCTGATCAATACTTCCAGATCAGCCTCATCATCTACAACTAATATTCTGATCATCCCTTCTCCGATTTATGTTTATCTACCAAAGCTGAGATTTCTTTTTTCAGAAATTCAAAGTCTATTGGTTTTGTAAAAAACTCCTTAGCTCCCGAATCAATTGCTTTTTCATAGTTTTCACTATCACCATATGCGGAAATCATACTGACATTTATTTGGGGAAATTTTTCTTTTATTTTTTTTAATAGCTCTAACCCTGTCATACCAGGCATATTAATATCTGAAAAAACGTAGACGACTTGTGGGGGATTTTCTTTCGATAAAAAATCCAATGCTTCCTGTCCGGAAAATGCAAATGAAAGACTTATGGATCCACTTTTTATTTCCTTTCTAAATTTTTGACGAAAAAGTATTTCTACGTCTGTCTCATCATCTACAATTAAAATATTCATGATTACTAAATTAAGTTTATTTAAATGATGACTCTATTTTTCTACTATTATTTTTTGGGATAAGTCAGTGTCTTTATAGGTAAAGAAATTGTAAAAATAGTTTTTTCTCCTTCTAAAGAATCTACTTCAAAGTCTCCTCCATGAGCTTTGACAATATCGTAACTCAAGCTTAATCCAAGCCCCGTTCCAGAGCCAGTTGGTTTCGTCGTGAAAAAGGGTTGAAATATCTTATCCTTAATAGATTGGGGAATCCCTCCTCCATTGTCTTCTATTGTAATTTTTAAATTCTCACCGGAGATAAAAGTCTTTACTTTAACCATTGGATGATATTCCTCTTGTTCTTCTTCTGAACTTGATTTTAATTTAATTTTTTTCTCTTGCACGGCATAAAATGCATTATTGACAAGATTTAAAATCAATCTCCCGAAGTCTTGGGAAATAAGCTCAACTTTTGGAATATCCGGATCCAAGTCTAGTTGAAAATCGGCATTGAAACTTTTATCTTTTGCTCGCAATCCATGATAAGAAAGCCTTGTAAACTCATCAGCAAGAGCATTAATGTCAGTGAGTTCTTTTTCGCCAGAGTTGATGCGACTGTGCTGAAGCATTCCTTTTACAATAGAGTCGGCACGATAACCATGATGTGCTATCTTTTTCAAGTTTTGAGATAGATCATCTGCAATCTCCTTTGCCATATCATAGTTGCCAGCATCTATTTCTTCTTTCATTTCTGCTAAGAGTTCGCTACTGAGCTCAGAAAAATTATTCACAAAATTGAGTGGGTTTTGAATTTCATGCGCAATTCCAGCAGTCAACTCTCCTAAGGATGCCATTTTCTCAGCATGTATCAATTGGGACTGCATGGATTTTAACTCATTTAAAGTTTTAATGAGCTCCTCCTTTTGAGCATTAATTTCAGATGTACGCTCAGCTACTTGAATCTCAAGTTCTGATTGAAGCTTTTGGGATTTTTTTATTTCAAATTCCTTTTGGGCGGCTTTGATTCGTTCCTCTTCTAAAGCTTTCCGTTGTCTTCTGTTGATGATGAACTGTGCAAACAACCAAATC
>NZ_JAHEBC010000198.1 GCF_024642405.1 Algoriphagus sp.
CCAAGGAGGTCAAAAAGGAAATAATCAAAATAGAGGAGGACAAGCGAGAGTACAGAAAGCTGAACCCACTCAAAAAGAAATTCAGGATCAAATTAAGCAGACTCTTGCTAGGCTTCAAGGTAACAAGCCGGGAGGGGGGAAATCTAAGTCAAGAAGAGATAAAAAGGCAGAACGAGAAAGAGAAGTTGATCACGAAAATGAAGAAACTAAATTGCTTAAAGTCACAGAATTTATTTCTGCCAATGACTTAGCAGCTCTTTTGGACGTTTCTGTGAACCAAATTATTTCGACTTGTATGTCTTTGGGTATGTTCGTTTCGATCAACCAAAGACTAGATGCTGAAGCGATAACTATCATCGCAGATGAATTTGGCTATGATGTAGAGTTTACCAAGTCCATCGAAGATGAAATTGTAGAAGAGGTTGAAGATGCTCCTGAAGATTTGGTAGAAAGAGCTCCGATTGTCACAATCATGGGACACGTTGATCATGGTAAAACTTCGTTGCTTGATTATATCCGTACCTCTAAAGTTACAGCAGATGAAGCAGGTGGAATTACTCAACACATCGGTGCTTATGATGTAACGACTAAAACTGGAAATAAAATTGCTTTTTTGGATACTCCGGGTCACGAAGCCTTTACAGCGATGCGTGCTCGTGGTGCTAAAATTACTGATATCGCAATCATTGTCATTGCTGCAGATGATAGTATCATGCCGCAAACCAAAGAGGCCATCAACCATGCTCAAGTGGCTGGTGTTCCTATGATTTTTGCCATAAATAAAATTGACAAGCCCAATGCTAATCCGAATAAAATTAAAGAGGAATTAGCAAACATGAATCTCTTGATAGAGGAGTGGGGTGGAAAATATCAATCTCAGGAATTATCCGCTAAAACTGGAGAAGGGGTTGATGATCTATTGGAAAAGGTTCTTTTGGAGGCAGAAGTCTTAGAATTAAAAGCAAATCCGGATAAAAATGCTTCAGGTACTGTAATTGAAGCGTCTTTGGATAAAGGTAGAGGGTATGTAACTACGATTATGGTTCAAAGTGGTACTTTGAATATTGGAGATATTACCCTTGCAGGAAAGCATTATGGCCGTGTGAAAGCTATGTTTGATCATAAAGGCAAAAAGCTTAAAACTGCAGGACCTTCTACTCCAGTTCAGTTGCTAGGTTTAAGTGGTGCTCCTCAAGCCGGTGACATTATCAAAGTTTACGATACCGAGAGAGAAGCAAGAGAAATTGCTAACTCAAGAGAGCAAATACAAAGAGAGCAAAGTCTTAGAACTAAGAAACATATTACCTTGGATGAGATTGGTCGTCGTTTGGCAATCGGGTCATTTAAGGAGCTCAATATCATCATCAAAGGTGACGTGGATGGATCAGTTGAAGCACTTTCAGATTCGTTATTAAAACTGTCTAAAGACGAAGTTAAAGTTAGCATCATCCATAAGGGTGTTGGTCAGATTTCTGAGTCTGACGTACTTCTAGCTTCAGCTTCGGACGCCATTATTTTAGGATTCCAGGTAAGGCCTTCTGCAAATGCTAAGAAATTAGCAGAACAGGAAGAAATTGAAATCAGACATTACTCTATCATTTACGATGCGATTAATCAAATCAAGGATGCAATTGAAGGAATGCTTGAGCCAGAATTCGAGGAAGTTATCACTGGTAATATCCAAGTTCGTGAAGTCTTCAAGATTTCGAAGATTGGTACTGTAGCTGGTTCCTACGTTATGGATGGATTTATCACCCGTAAGAACAAAATCAGAGTGATCCGAGATGGGATTGTAATCCATGAAGGTGAGATCGATCAGTTGAAGAGATTCAAGGATGATGTTGCTGAAGTGAAAGCTGGATATGAATGTGGTATTTCTATTAAGAACTTCAATAATATAGAAGTAGACGATACGATTGAAGGCTATGAAATGCGTGAGATCAAGCGAAAAAAATAATTTAGCTTGAATAAGTAATATAAAAAGGAACGGGAAATCGTTCCTTTTTTATTTTTGAGACATGATTGAAGCAATTCTATTTATTCTAAAATTTTTAATTGGAGTTTCTGTCCTACAGCTTTTCCTAGGATTGATTAAACCAGTCTATGTCCTTTGGTTTTTGGATCGTTTCAATAGATTGAAAGTTTTGAAAATTTTCGGATTATCAACTATAATACTTCTTGTAATTTATTTATTTATCAAATTTATTTTGAATAATTGAAATAGGTTGAAATAATATTTTGTTTCCTTTAAATTTATTTATTCTCAATCAGATTTTTAATTCTTAATTGGGGAAAGGATTAATTTATATTTACTTTTCGTACTGCAAAGTATCTGAATTGAAAAAACTCTCTTCCATATTACTGCTCTTGTGTTTTGCCATCTACCATTTTGGCTATTACGCTTTCTATGTTTCCTTCGATACTCATTTAGAGTCAAAGTGGGAAAATAAAGTGTATAGTTTAGAATTGGGAGAGTTGGATGAAAGAATGATGGAAGTCCCATTGACTGTCCCTTATATGTCTTACCAAGAGGATTTTCAGGTTACTAATACCAGATTTGAGAAAGACGGGAAATATTACCGGGCAATTAAACAACGGTACATCGACGATAAATTGCAGATTATTTATGTTCCAGACACAGCTAGGAAAGCCCTGGATAATACCATAAAAAAATGGATTTCTTCCTTAGTTGACGATGAGCTTCCTGCTGATCAAGGGAGTAAAACTCTTTTGAAAAATTTTGTCAAAGATTACATTCAAAGTGAAGATCTTTCATTTCTAGTTTTTTCTGCAAAACACGAAAGTAATTTAATAGGGTTTATTTTTTCAGCTTATCAAAATCCGGTTTTCACCCTCGATTCACCTCCTCCCCAGTTTTCTTGATTTTTTGATCGAGTACTTCGTATTCGACACCATTTTGATTTTCCATAAAAGAAAATCTTCATCTTTTCAAAGTGTCTTGTTTCAGGCACTTAACAATTTACCCTACAAAAATGAAAAATATTACTACTATCATAGCAGTAGCCATGCTACTGTGTACAATAAATTCTTACGGTCAAGGTTGTGTCGCGATTCGTCAATTTTCTGGATTGGGGAATGCTGTAGGCCAAGGGAATATGCTTGAAAAAGGCGAATGGAATATTTCGGCCAATTACAGATATTTCAAGTCATTTAGACATTTCAGAGGTACCCATGAAGAAACTAATCGAGTGGAGGATGGTACTGAGGTTATCAATCATCAACATGGAGTTGATTTCAATATAAGTTATGCGTTCAATGAAAGGGTGTATGGTATCCTTTCCTTGCCTTTGCAGTATAACGAACGCAGTTCATTATATGAGCATGGAAGAACCGAACGGCATACTACTTATTCTAAAGGATTGGGAGACATTCGTATTGGTGCTGGATATTGGTTGCTCTCAGGCGAAAAAGCAAAAAAAGGAAATACTGCAATCGGCTTGGGGATTAAATTCCCTACTGGTGATTACGCCGCGACAAGTAAATTTTATAATCAAGGAACTGAAGGAATTGAGGAGGTAAAAACTGTTGATCAGTCCATACAACTTGGAGATGGAGGCACTGGTCTAATAATTGATTTTCAAGGACTATGGAATATTTCAAGTTCTTATTTCTGGTATTATGATGGATTCTATATGTTTAATCCGAAAGAAACTAACGGAACCCCAACTAATAGACGAAGGGAAAATGAGGCAATTATGAGCGTTCCGGATCAGTTTGCTGTTAGAACGGGTGTATTCAAATCGTTCGAGAAGATTCATGGATTAGGAATTTCCTTAGGTGGGAGAGTAGAGGGAATACCTGTTCATGATGTCATTGGAGGAAGTAATGGATTTAGAAGGCCGGGATATATTGTTTCAGTTGAACCCGGAATAAGTTACATGAAAGGTAACGTGACTGGGACATTAAATGTGCCGATTGCTTTGCTTAGAAATAGAACCCAAAGTGTCACTGATATCGAAAATTCTACCCCTGATGAGGTAGTCCATGGGGATGCTGCTTTTGCAGATTATTTGATCAATTTCTCGTTGGCATGGAGAATTCCTAGAAAAGTGGCAACACCGTTTAATTCATTATAAAATCAGATGAAGTCAAAGAGCCTTGGCTGGTTCTTTGACTTCTGATTTTAGACTTTTTGTTGCTAAAACCATTAAGGAAATTGCCAGTACAAATAAGGCAGCTGCAATAAGAGAGAGTACATAAACCTCATCTTGGAAATTTTTCCAAGCAAACAATCCCAAAGATGCCAATGTCACTGTAAACATGAAAAACATAGGAATCGTGACAAACCATGCATTAACTTTTTCCCGGATCATCCAAACTGCAATCGTTAATAGAGCCAATGCTGCCAACAATTGATTTGCAGAACCGAAGATTGGCCAAAGGGTCGTAAATTCTCCCGAAACAAGTAATAGGATTGAAAGCAAAACAACGATGCTGGTAGACAGATATCGATTAGTTGCTATTTTCTTGGCGGCTGGTTGAGGTAAATCTTCAAAGTATTCCTGCAAAGTAAATCTTGCCAATCGGGTACAGGTATCCAATGTTGTTAAGGCAAAGGCAGAAACTGTTAATGCAACAAAAGCCACGGCAAACTCTTCTTGAATACCCAAACTAGAAATCATACCTCCTAATCCTGTTGAAAATAAAGCCACTGGTCCTTCTCCTGTGAGTCTATCAAAATAGTCTCCTCGTTCTAAAACAATCACAGCGCAAACTGAAATAATCGCTAAAAAGGATTCAATAAGCATTCCTCCAAATCCCACAAGTTTGGCATCACTAGCTTTATCAAGTTGTTTGGAAGTGGTCCCTGAAGCTACCAAAGAATGAAATCCGCTTATTGCTCCGCAGGCAATAGTAATAAACAAAACAGGGAAGATATACCCTAAACTCTCGGATGAAGCTACAATTTCATTGGTCATCTTTACCTCTGGGTTGGCAATGAAAATACCCAAGACAGCGGCGATGATCATTCCATAAAGTAGAAAGCTATTCAGATAATCTCTTGGCTGAAGTAAAAGACTTACTGGAGTTACAGAAGCAATGAAGGCATATCCCAGTAAAGCCAGAATCCAAATTTTATAGTCCAACACTATTGGGAATTGAATTCCCACAAAAACGAAAAAATACATTAAAATCACCCCGATAGCACTCAGTACTATAAATGCAATTTTTTTACTTCCCACGATTTTACTGAACTTTCCGAAAATGATAGCAAGAAAAATAAAAGATATAGAAGCCGATGCTACCCCAGGATTACTGACGAATGTTTTTGCAATAATATCAGCGAACACACCAATAACCAGGATTAGAGTTGAAAATGAAAAGATGATGAAGAGTTGCTTTCCTTTCGGGCCAATTTGGTTTCTAATAATGACACCTATAGATTTTCCGTCTGTTTTTAGAGAGGCTGCCATGCTTCCTAAATCATGAACTGCCCCAAAAAATATTCCACCGACCAAAATCCAGATAACTGCTGGGATCCAACCAAAAGTAACAGCAATAATAGGCCCGACTATCGGTCCAGCTCCGGCAATAGAGGCAAAATGATGCCCAAGAACTACAATTGGTTTGCTAGGTTCATAATCTACCCCATCATTAAATTCATGTGATGGAGCAGGCTTTTTATCATTGATACCGAACTTTTTGTAAACAAATCCTCCATAAAATTTATAAGCCAGAAAAAGAATTATTCCAGACGCAATTAATAATAGTGGAAGGCTCATCTTTGGGTTATTTGGCGATTGTTGAAATAACTGCTTAATTATGTAGTATAACGTTAATACTTCAAAATAAAGCAATTATAAGAGGAGTAAAAAGGAAATTAAAACTGAATACAAAAAGAAAATCTCTTTCAAATAAAAGTAAGGTATATACTAACTGATTTTATTTAATGGAGATTAGGACTAAATTTGTAACCTTTGATTTATCAAAACAACGACCTAAAATCACATTATGGCTTGGTTTAAAAGAACTGACAAAGGCATCAAAACCTCCACTGCGGAGAAAAAGGATACACCGGATGGCCTTTGGTTTAAAACCCCGAATGGAAATATTATTCATACACGTGAATTGAAAAACAATGCATATGTATGTCCTGACGATGATTTTCATGTAAAAATCGGATCTAAAGAATATTTCGAGATACTGTTTGATGGGAATAAATTCACTGAATTGGATAAGGATATGAAATCCGGAGATCCGCTGAATTTTACCGATACCAAACCATACACAGCTCGTATTGAAGCGACTATCAAGAAAACTGAACTCAATGATGCAGTAAGATCTGCGGTTGGGAAGATGAATGGATTGGATCTGGTAGTATCATGTATGGATTTTAATTTTATAGGTGGATCTATGGGCTCTGTAGTTGGCGAAAAAATTTCTAGAGCTATCGACTATTCTTTAAAGCATAAAGTTCCTTTTCTAATGATTTCGAAATCTGGCGGAGCAAGAATGATGGAAGCTGGATTTTCTTTAATGCAAATGGCTAAAACTTCGGCTAAGTTGGCATTATTGGATCAGGCTGGAATTCCATTTATATCTTTATTGACTGACCCAACCACCGGCGGAGTAACTGCTTCCTATGCTATGTTAGGAGATTTCAATATTGCAGAGCCAGAAGCTTTAATCGGATTTGCAGGTCCTAGAGTAATAAGAGAAACTATCGGAAAAGATTTGCCTAAAGGATTCCAAAGTTCTGAGTTCGTTTTAGAGCATGGATTTCTTGATTTTATCATCGATAGACGACAATTAAAGAGCAGATTGACAACTTTGTTAAACCTCTTGCATAATTAATCAGTTATCCTATCAAATGAATTGCAGTTTCTAGCCAAATTTGGATTTGGTTATGACCTGTTTATAGGATTTATAAATATATTTGTGTTCCAAAACCGGAATCAATCCATACGAAAAAGTAAAACCAATATTTCATGGGTTCAGTAATTATTACATCTATAGTAGCATTTACAGTAATCATATTGCTGCTGGTATTCATTCTCCTTTTTGCTCAGTCTAAACTGGTAAATTCAGGAGATGTAAACATTGTCATAAATGGCGATGAAAG
>NZ_JAHEBC010000199.1 GCF_024642405.1 Algoriphagus sp.
TATCTTCAAAGAGATCCAGTTGACATAGCAGCCACTGGGGGTACCAACTGGCAAAAATACTTGCCTCCACGTTTTCAGAAAGTAATTTTTTACCCAGAACTATGGACGGATCAAGAGAAAGAAGAATGGGGTAAAGGTTGGGTTGTCAAAGAGATTTTTGGAGATGATACTCCAGGAAAATATTAAAACCAATTACTTCAATGGAAGGGAAACAGCAAAATGAAAAACAAAAATATCATCCTGATATTTTATTGTTTGTATTGTTGATTCCCTTTATTTCTGCTTTCAATTATTACTTGACTTATTCCAATATTCAACTCAATGGTTTTTTACTATTAACCTATACCATTGATACTTTACAGGGATTTTTGGCTTGGTGGAGTGTTCGAAGCATTATCATTTTTTTGGATAGGAAACTTCCATTCGAACCCAAACCATCAAAAAGAATAGCAATCCAGGTTTTTATAACCACTGCTGTTGGTTTATTTCTGATCATTTCAACCACTGAGATTATAAGTTTTCTTGTCAAAGGAGAATCAGCCCATATCAGTTTCTATACATTAGATGTGTTGATTATAAGCATTTGGTTTTTAGTGATCAATGCGATTTACATAGGCCTTCACTATCAATATGCATTTAAAGAAATTCGAGATAGTCAAATTGCGACCTCGGGTAAGAAAAGTATTCCTGTGCGCCAAGGGAAGCAAGAATATTTGATAAAAACGGATGAGATAGGATTTCTAAAAAAAGAAGAGCAATACATTCAATTGGTGACACGAGAAGGAAAAAGGTATTTGCTTGATGAAAGTCTGGATTATTGGGAAAAAGAACTGCCAGAGGATGATTTTTTCAGATTGAACAGGCAGTCATTAATTCATAGAGAATTGGTATCTGGATTTAAAAAACTCGAAAATGGAAAATTGGAGGTGCAATTAAATAAGGAGCTGGATTCCAGTCTTGAATTGGGAATAAGTAGGACAAAAGCACCATCATTTCGTACTTGGTTTTTGCGCAATTCCTGACATTTCAACCAGAAAATTACTACAGTTCGACTTCAAAAAAGCATTTTTAGAGGTATTTGGGAAGATTTTGAAGTAATCTTGGGTAAATGTTTTACAAGGATGAAAAAGCTCATATTACTTTCTTTTGGTAGTTGTTTGATTTCTTTTCTCTCTTTTGGGCAAAGCGAAAAAGTAATGGATTATCGGAATTTCCCATTGACTGTAAGCTTGCAGTTTCATGCATTCTCCATGCCTTTCAAAAATTTAAAAACAAACTTTCAAAATATAGGGATTGGAATAGGGACAGAAGTAAGCCACAATTCAAAGCATGATTGGGTTCAAGAATTCACTTTGATTTGGATTAGAAATAAGAAAATTGGCAATGGCTTATTCTTTATTACCCAGGCTGCCTGGAGGCCATATTTGGGAAATCCGGTTTTTGGTGAAGTAAAAGCAGGTCTGGGTTATCATTATGCTTTTAGACCATCGGACTCATTTAAAATGCAGGAGGGAAAATGGATTTCAACCGGCAAAAAGGGTAAAGGTATGCTTGCTATTCCTGTAGGAATTGGACTTGGTATTCATGACTATTCCTCAAAAACATATACAAGTCCTTTTGTCAATTATCAATTCATGTTGATTAAAGGATTTAATACAACTGTTCCGATTGTACCTGAGACCTTTATTCAAGTTGGAACACGAACTCATTTTTGATCAAATTCCATGAAAGCTATCGCATCTATATTCGTGTTCATTTTTCTGGTTCTTTCCATCGCAGGATTTAAAGCATATGCACAGGAAATATTGGTTGAACCATGTAAGAATGAGTCGAAAATTGAAGTTCCAAAATCGTATGAAGGAATAAAGGAGAAAATGGAGGCATTTATTGCTACTGGAGTTCCTGGTTTTGTTTTAGGTGTTGAATCGCCGAATGGATTTTATTATGGTTCAGTCGGATATGCCCAATTGGAAAATCAAATCCCTATGGAAACTTGCCATTTACAGTACCTGCAGAGTATTTCAAAACTCTATTTGGCGGTGACTGTATTACAATTAGCGGAATCCGGACAAATTGATTTGGATATGGGGATTAGCAATTATCTCCCTTCAAAATTGGCTGATTGGGTACTAGAATCTGATAAAATGACGGTGAGGATGCTTTTGAATCATACTTCAGGTATTTCAGAATATAATTACCTCCCCAATTATGTTTCCATCTTATTACAGGACCCGGAACATGAATTTGAACCGGAAGATTACATTGAATTAATCAAAGGAAAGAAGCCTGACTTTGAACCTGGATCTAAATACTCTTATAGAAATTCCGGATATGTTCTTTTGGCTTTGATGATGGATCATATGACAGGAGATCATGCAGCATATATGCAAGAGCATGTTTTTGATCTTCTTGGTTTGAAAAACACATTTTACAGAAATGATCCTGATTATCTGACTTATCCAAATTTGGTCAACGGCTACTGGGATAGATTCAGTGATGGAATCATCGAAAATTCTAGCAGACTTCAGGTGGAAAATGTTTCCAAATTGGTAGGAGATGATGGAATCGTAGTCACACCAAATGACGCTATCCGATTTCTTAAAGCATTAATCAATGGTGAATTGATTTCTGAAAAAAGCTTGTCCGAGATGAAAAATTGGGTGAACAACTCCCAAGGAGAAAAGGCTTATGGATTAGGCTTAGATTATGCAATGATTGGTGGAGAGGTGGCCTTTGGTCATAGTGGCGGTGGTTTGGGTGCAGGAAGCCAACTTTACTATTTTCCAGAAAAGGATTTATACTTTTTTATGGCCATCAATTTGGCGACCGTTACAGATAGCCCTATTCATAAGGAAGCAGAGGCTGTTTTGAATGAGATTTATGAGATTTTATTGAGGGATTAAACCAGTGTTTAGAAAGATATTAAATTGGTTTTGTAACTATTTTGAATTTCTATTTTTTACCCATTGAGTTAGACTTTTTTGGTAAATTGTGAATTGAGATAATCTATTTTTATTTAAAAAGTTAAGCCCATGAATATCCTTAAAAACATTAAGCTATCTGAAGAAAGGCCTGGCGTCTTGCAGGTTTATAAAACAGATAAACTTAATCTTTTTGCCATTGCCTTGTGTAAAGACCAAATGCTTAAAAAGCATCACACAAATGTACCCACAATGTTAACTATGCTAAAAGGGAAAATCGAATTTGAAATTCAAGGCAAGACCTTTGTATTTGGAGAGTTTGATATTTATGAAATCCCGGTAACCATCGAACATGAAGTTCGAGGTCTTGAAGCAGAAAACATATTTACATTGACACAAGAAAGGTAAGTTTGTAGTTCCTTCAAGATGATTTTTTTGGATAATGCTTCTTAACAAAATTTGCCGCATTATTAAAACAAAAATCTTCTACAGCCGCTCTTACGTCATCCATGTTTTTGAGATGAGATAGATGTTTAGGTTTGCCGTTTTTTCTAGCTTGCTCAATTTCAAAAATCAAATTTCCCGCAAAAACCCCAAATTCCAATACGGAAGGATAAGGATTAGGTGGATCAATTAAGCCTTCGAAATCTGTTCCGATTGTAAGGCATTTCCAAACTTTATGAGCATCCTCTTCAGGAAGATTTTTATAGGCACTTTCTATGATCGCATTGATATTATCCCAAATCAGTTGGATGCCATTTCGCGAAGTTTTTTTGTCTGTTGATTTGATTCCGAGGATTCGTTGATCAAATGATAACCCAAAAAGTCCCTCCGTCTTCACAATCATTTGGATATCTTCATCACAAAGATTAATGTTCCATGAGTTGAATTTACCCATTGGTTGGTTTTCGATCAGTTCTTTTATGGCCTTTTTACTCAATTTACTCTCATCTCCACATAATTCGCAGTAGTCATCTCTTTCACTATCCTGTAGTTTTATATGTTCCTCTAAGCTTTTCCGACCAGAGTATCCACAATGAGAACCAATTACAGGGATGACATCGCCTTTTGCAAAACACTCATTTACGATTTTATCATAATATTCTTTTCGGGATTTCGCACTCATATGTTTTACATCTATGAGTATTCGATATCCGAGGTCTGGGTCTCTTTCCAAGTTTTTATTTAAACCGAGCAACTCCCTGATAATTCTTTCTCCGTTTGGATTGAAGCCCTCATTCATTGCGGTAGTTTGATCTAAAAGCAACTTTCCCATATCTGGAATGGAATGAGCGTGACCACACAGTTTATTATCAAAATGATGAGCGAAAGTGATAAAGAAAATTGGAACAGGCCATTCATTTTTAACATGTTTTACTCTTCTCGATATTTCTGCAATACTAGCACGATCTGTTCCTAGGGCATGAGCCCCTTCAATCGTGACCACCATGGTAATTTCATCATCTTTTTCTAAGGATTGATTTAATTCCATAGGATCTTTGGGGACTAGATATTTTGCATCCTTTACATTCAATTCTTCACCTACATATTTTCCTCTTCTTTTCTCAGATTCTAAAATTCTTCTAAAAAGTCCAGGCGTGAAAATTTTATTTTTTCCAATCCTATTACCAGAATCAGAAAGAACAAATTCTAATTCTCGATTTAGTGAATCCCAATAATCATAGCCTGAAGATTGAAAATAATCGACTGATTCATCAGGAATCCTCATGTAGGCTGTCTGGATAAAATCCCGAAGCGGAAGTTTATGGGAAG
The DNA here is from genome assembly GCF_024642405.1 of Algoriphagus sp. Classification (GTDB taxonomy): domain Bacteria; phylum Bacteroidota; class Bacteroidia; order Cytophagales; family Cyclobacteriaceae; genus Algoriphagus. The sequence continues at coordinate 4,695 of NZ_JAHEBC010000199.1, forward strand.
TAGCAAAAGCAATAAGGAATCTATACCATTTATCTTTTCCGGGAGTAGGTTTAAACCCTTTGACAAATTGTCTTTCCAAAGGATATAGAGAGTTAAATGTAAGTCGAACATTTCCATTCCAAACTTTTACCAAATCTGCTTGACTATAGGAAGCTCCCATTTTTCCTTTGAGATACCCTTTTCTATTGGATGAAATAACGGTCCATGGCGTGAATGACTCATTCTTCTTGAAACGATCAGGGTTTTCTTGCATCCAAAAATGAGCACGCATGTGATTATGCGTATGTAAGTCAGAGAATTTCATCCTTTAAAAATTAAATAATGAGCTCTCTCCCCAAAATACTTTTTTGATGTCATTCACGACGGAATCTGAATTGGTGTAATACCAATGGTGAACAGTTTCATGCAAAATTCCATCGTCATCCTGGATGTCTGTTACATCGCATTCATATACATCGTCAGGTAGTCGATCGTTCTTTTTAGCTCCCCATCTTCCCAATCTATTGAATGCATTTTTTGTCGTTTCGGAAACACCAAGCGCTAAATCTTTATTATGGAAATAAATGTGGATTCTTTTTCCAAGATCAATCAATTGATACATGGGCTTAGGGCTTTCGATAGCATCATAGTCAATATCTGCTCCAGCTAAGATTATTTCTTCAAAGAGGCTGACAATAGGGACATTGATTTGGGATAAATCATTGATCATATTTTCCAATACACGATTTCCCATACTATGGCAGAGTAAGTGAAGTTTTTGCTCACAAAGAGGTTGCTTTTCTTTCACTAATTTCTGTTTGAAAAACTCTCTTAAACTTGCCATGGATCTCGCCAATGCAAAACCAGATTGTTTGGCATCATAGGCATCATCCCTGTATTTTAATAACTTCTTTTTAGCAGGCCAAGTGAAAATAACAATATGGCATATAGGAGAATCCTCGGGTTCTACATATTTTCTGTGGAGATCCGCAAGTGTCTGCATGGATGTTTCCAAATCTGATTTGAACCCATGGATAAATACCAAAATATCTTGCCTTTTTTTAGTAGCCACACCACTTTTATAGAGCTCCTCAAATATCTGAGAGGAAGGAAAAACGCTTTTATCTACAGACTGCTCATCAGCGTATTTTTCCAAAGTGCTTTCATTGACTTCCGGAATAATATTGATCTTGAAGTCTTTTAATTTTTTTGCTTTTTTCGGATCAAAAGAAACTGTTCCATAACGGAGATTATGTCTAGCTTCTTCGTCTCCGTCCATTCGCATGAACTCATTTTCATTTACTGCTATGTAACTTTTGCTCTTTCGGGAAGTTACTTCTCTGTTTGTGATGATGTAATGGGTAGTCATTGGATTTAATGTTTAGAAAAATTAGAAATCAATAAACTTTAATGTTCTGTAAAAAGAAGACAGCTTTTTAAATTGATTTAGAAAGTTATCCTTTAAGTTCTTTAATAATTAGCTGAATATCAAGGAATGGTAGGTCCAATCTTTTGATTTTTAGTTTTTATAAAAAGAATAACATTTATAGAAGTATCTTTTTTGTAAATTCTCCCATTCAAAAAAAGATTTTGCAGAATTTTATAACCCCCTAAAAAAAGCTATTAAATGCATATTCACTATTGTTCTGATTTTGCTGAAATGAGTAAGAAAGGAGCCGATTTAGTTCACCTTGAGATTTCAAAAAAACCTGATCTTTTGTTTTGCGCAGCTAGTGGAGGGTCTCCATCTGGACTTTATGAATTGATGCATCAAAAGCATCTGGCGAAACCGGAGTTCTTTAAAAGAATGCGAGTGATCAAACTGGATGAATGGGTTGGGTTGCCAGAGGATTCTCAGTTTACCTCTGAATATGATATTCAGGAAAAGCTTCTTAAAAAAATAGAGATTCCGTCAGATCGATATATTTCATTCGATAGCCAGGCACAGAAGCCTCTTCAAGAATGCCAGCGTGTGGATCAAGAGCTTGGTAAATCTGGACCCATTGATATCTGTATCTTGGGAATAGGGCAAAATGGGCACATTGCATTAAATGAACCTGCTGAGGCTTTGCAGGCAGATTGTCATATTGCAAAGCTTTCAGAAACTACTTTAAACAGCGGAATGATTCAAACCGTAGGAATTCCACTAACAGAAGGAATGACTGCTGGAGTTGGTACGATTTTGAGATCTAAGATGATTCTTCTTTTTATTGCTGGGAAAGGGAAAAAGCAGGCACTTAAGCAATTATTGACTAAGAAAATACAAACCCAACTTCCAGCATCCATGCTATGGATGCATTCGAATGTTCATTTATTGATAGATGAATCTTCTCTATAGAAAGTGATAAGAGGATTTCTCAATATGCCATAATTTG
>NZ_JAHEBC010000021.1 GCF_024642405.1 Algoriphagus sp.
TAGCGATTACTTTTTTGGTATTTGGATTATAGATTAAAGCTTGGGTCTCACCTCCCCAAGAAAGTACATCCCACATAGTAGAAGTAGCAGCAATCATTGCGCAGGCAGCATCCACCGCATTTCCTCCTTGTTGGAAAATTGCTGCTCCAGCTGTGGCGCCCAAAGGTTTACCGGTAATGGCTACCCAGTTTTTACCATGAAGAATGGGTTTATTATTGGGTGTTGTCCCTGCTCCGAGACCTGGAAGACCTTGGGCATGAAGATTCCAAGTAATGAGTGTGAATACTAATAAGTATAACTTTTTCATAAGAATAGGTGGGGTGGTTTTAATTTGTTTCGTCAAGTAGTTGGCTCATAATAGGCCTAAAACCTGGGAATTGAGAATTGTAAAATGTAAATAGTTGAAATAGTCCGCTTGGATCTTTTAAATCTATGGCATTTTTTTCTGTGTATTCTTCCATCTCTTTTGCACTATCTCCGAATACAGCGAAGATTTTTTTTCTACCACTTGGCATTTCATAAATATCCTTTCCTCTTAAGAAGTAGTAAATATTCCTTTTGATTATTTGATCATTTCTATTTCCTACCATTAATGCCGTATTATAATTAGATTCTTTGAATACTGCCATTGTTCTTCTCATGAGCGGTAATTCTCCATCAACCAAAACCTCAAAAAAACCAGCTATAGGAGCACCTTCATCTTTGAAGTCCATGCCATTCACAAAATATCTTGGAACTTTATAAGTGGAATCAACAAAAACAAAGTTTTGAATCCTTAATCCAGGCATTACTGAAACAAGATTGTTTTCGGGTTCCATTAATTCAAACATATTCGAAACAATATTATACCGAACTCTAAACCCTTCCAATAATTGTTGATCCCTATATAATAGGAGAGATGCAGTGTTCCATTTGGTATCTAAGAAATAATTTCCTTCCAGTTTTTTCGGTTCTGGAGGAATTCCATAAACAGCATTACCTCCAATCATATTGGGTCGATCGTTAAAGAGGTTTGTAATATTATTTGCCCTGATTGTTTTTTGAAGTGCAGCTCCTGATCCTTCAGCGCCATATTTCACCAAATACAGATCCCCTAAATCTAAGTTTTTATTAAGCTTTACAACTTGCTCATATTTATTATATCCTGGCAGAGTCAATGCTAAGGTGTATTTATCCTCAAGTACTTTTTCAATTGTAAAATTCCCACCGCTACCTGAAACTTCTCCAAATGCGGTTCCTCTTAAGGTAACACTGACACCATCTAAATATTCTTTTGTATCCGCATCTAGAATTCTCCCTCTAATTTGAAACGTTTGTCCTAAAAGCGGTGAAAAGCAAAAAGAACCTATTGAAAAAAGGAAAATCAATAAATTCATTTTTTTTGTGGAATAATTCATAGCTGATCTTTTGGATGTTTCAATAGAAATATAACTTAAAATGATGTAATGATTCCAGTTTTTCACTGGATACTATTTATTATTGTTAGAATAAAGAAAGTTATTAAAGCTAAAATCCATATTTTATGTTTATCCTTAATAAAGACTTATATTTGAACTAATCGAACTGATTGTTTACCAGTTTTTTACAATTTGAAAAATATACCATCCTTTGGATTTCTCTTCATTTAATTTCGAACCTTCCTTAAAAGAGGGCTTAGATGCAATGGGTTTTGATAAGCCCACACCGATACAAGAAAAAGCAATTCCTGTTATTCTAAACAACAAAGATTTAATCGCCTGTGCCCAAACAGGCACTGGAAAAACTGCTGCTTTTATTCTTCCAGTTCTAAATAAAATCTCAAAATCTAGTTCTGAAAAAATCAATACTTTGGTATTGGCTCCTACTCGTGAGCTTGCTATTCAAATCGATCAGCAAATCCAAGGATTTTCTTACTTCTTGGGGATTAGTTCAATTCCGATATATGGTGGTGGAGATGGACTCGTTTGGGAACAGCAGAAAAAGGCTTTAGAGACAGGTGCAGAAATTGTGGTGGCTACTCCAGGTCGATTGATAGCACTTCTTGCGGGTGGAAAAATGGATTTGAGTTCATTGCAACACCTAATTTTGGATGAAGCAGACAGAATGATGGATATGGGTTTCTCTGACGATATCCTGAAAATTGTCAACTACCTACCAAAAGAAAGGCAGACAATTCTATTTTCTGCCACAATGCCATCAAAGATCCGTCAATTCAGTATGAAAATATTGAATAATCCAGAAGAGATCTCCATAGCAATGGGCAAGACAGCTGAGGGTGTTACGCAGGTCATGTATTCTGTATACGATACTCAGAAAGAAGATTTGGTAAAACACATCCTTTCTCAAAAATCGTATGAAGCAGTCATTATTTTTGCTTCTACAAAAGATAAAGTAAAAGGATTGTATAAAGTCCTTAGAAAACAGTTTGACATCGAAGCTTTCCACTCTGATTTGGAGCAAGTTGATCGAGAAAAAATCATGTCTGCTTTTAAAAACAAGGCAGTAAAAATCCTTATAGGCACAGATATAATATCCAGAGGAATTGATGTTGTGGGGATAGAATTAGTAATCAATTTTGATACTCCCAGCGATCCAGAGGATTATGTGCATAGGGTAGGAAGAACCGCGAGGGCAGATATGGAAGGGGAGGCCATAACTTTTGTGAATCCAAAAGATCAACAAAAGTTTGGAAGAATTGAGAAATTAATTGGAATGAAAATTACTCAAAATCCACTTCCGGAAGGTTTTGAAAAAGGCCCAGTTTATAATGGAGATTCTTTTAAATCCAATCGGAAATTTGATAAACCAAAGAATGAGGGGTCATCAAAAAATTCCAAGGAAAAAAAGAAGTTTCCCAAAAGGCAAAAACCACAATACAATTCACAACAGCAAGAAAATAGTAGTGAAAAGCCAGTGATGCAAAACCATCAAAAAGAGAATCCTTCATCTAATTCAGACTCCCTGACGGTGCCTTCGAAGGCAAGTAAATTTGGGAATAGAAAAAATGTAATTAAACCTGAATAGAATTAAATTGTATTTCTAAGCTAGTTCAACTAAATTTAAGTAGTCTTTTTTAATGTTTTTGTGCCGTTCAGCGCAAATACCAAATTAAAACTGCCTGAAAAATATTTTTTCTACTAAAATTTTAATCAAATGCTCTTAACACAACTAATCAAACTTTTTGATCGGGATATTGAAAGACTTTATAAAGAAATTGAAGCCTATTCTGATGAAGGAGTTTTATGGCAAACACAAAATGAAATTAATAACTCCGCCGGCAACCTCTGTCTCCATCTTTTAGGAAATCTACAAGCCTTTGTTGGACATGAATTGGGAGGTTTTAATTATCAAAGAGATCGGGAATTTGAATTTGCAGGAAAAAATGTCCCCAAGTCAAAACTTCTTAGTGACATTTCAAACTTAAAAAGAATTATGATAAGTAGTTTGGAAGGAATGGATGAATCATTAATCATGGAAAATTACCCTAAAGAAATTTTTGGGAAACCAATGTCCAATGAATACTTTTTAATCCATCTTTATGGGCATTTCAATTACCATTTAGGACAAATAAACTATCATAGAAGATTATTACATCCATAAAAAAAGCCCCATTTGGGGCTTTCATTTCTTAATATAAAGTTCTAAACCTGATTGTCCCTGGTATAGTCTTCAGGGCATCAATTGCATCTGGAGAATAAGCTTTATCGATGTCTGTAATCACGTAGCCTATTTTTTCATTAGTTTTTAAATACTGACCTACAATATTGATCTCATAGTTTGCCAAAACCTGATTGATTTTAGCTAATACACCAGGTTCATTCATATGAATATGAATCAATCTATGCGCATTCTGAAGGAATGGCAATTGAATATTAGGGAAGTTTACTGAATTATAAGTGTTTCCAGTATTGATATACTCCATGATTTTACCAGGTACAAATCGCGCAATATTTTCCTGAGCTTCCAAAGTACTTCCGCCTATATGAGGAGTTAAAATAGTATTTGGTAATCCTATTAATTCAGAAACAAAAGGCTCGGAATTATTTTTAGGTTCTTCAGGAAATACATCAACTGCACAACCTGCTAAATGACCAGAAAGTATTGCTTCTTTTAAGGCTGATATTTCCACAACATGCCCACGGCTTAAATTGACAAGAATCGCTCCCTTTTTCATTTTGGAGATCATTTTCTGATCAATTAAGTTTTTATTTGATTTTCTCCCATCGACATGAAGAGAAATCATATCACAAGTGCTCAATAGCTCTTCTAGAGAATTTAATTTCGTTGCATTTCCTAGAGCAAGCCTTTCGATGACATCGTAATAAAAAACATTCATCCCCATATTTTCTGCTAATACGGAAAGCTGAGCTCCAATATTCCCGTATCCAACAATTCCTAATTTTTTACCTCTTACCTCGAAGCTTCCACTTGCAGATTTATCCCATTTGCCTTGGTGCATGGAAACAGTTTTGTCCGCAAAATTCCGCATTAAAAAAATTAATTCGGCAATGGCCATTTCTACTACAGATCTTGTATTACTAAAAGGAGCATTAAAAACTGCGATTCCTTTCTCTTGACAAGTCTCCAGATCAATCTGATTAGTTCCAATACAAAAAGCGCCAATAGCGATGAGTCGGTTTGCATTCTCTAAAACTTTCTTTGTGATGTTTGTTTTAGAGCGAATTCCAATAATTGAAACATTCTTGATTTTCTCACAAAGTTCCTCTTCGCTCATTGCGGAGCTTATTACCTCTACATCGTATCCTTCCTCTTTAAGTAGGTCAACACCAATTTGATGTACGTTTTCTAAAAGCAAAACTTTTATTCTACTTTTTGGGTATGAGAATTTTGTGTTCAAGTTATTGATATATAATATTTCATCTAAACTAGGAGCAATATGATCTGCTTGGCTTGTGACTTTAGGCCGGGAAACATTTTCTGTAAAAGCATAAAACTTATTTGCTAATCCAGAAGCTTTTATTTCATAGTCCGTGTATCCATCTCCAATCACATAAATATCTCCTTCTAAATTAATCCTTTTAATAGTTTCAGCTTTTCCGTTATTTAATGACAGTGGATTTTCTCTATTAAAATCAATAATGTTCCCAGCATCATCGTAAACGAATTCATTGGCAAATACATTCTCTTCTTTAATGCCATAATCACCCACAATTGGAATAATAAAATCTTTAAATCCATTAGAGATGATGAAAATATCTTCAGCATTATCTTGTAAAAACTCTTTATTTCGTTCAAAAGATTTGGATACTTTTAATTTGAGAGCATTTATTAAATCTTGAATTTGATTTTTACTGGCATTTAGAATTTCCAACCTTTGAATCAAACTATCTCTAAAAGTTACGGAACCTTCCATTCCTTTGTCAGTGATATCTTTTATAGCTTGTAGTTTACTACTCTTATGAGGGTCATTTTCAAGACTTATTTCTCCCAAGATGTCTAATGCTTCCACTTGTGTGAAAGTACTGTCAAAATCAATGATAAATTTTTTGGTTTGAGGCATGAGCAGGGTTTAATTTTATCAGGAGGTAAAATTACAGTATTGTTAAAATTATTGAAGCTTTATTGAATAAATTGTTTCCAGAAGTTTTACTTCTGAAAATTTTGGCAATCATTCCGGAAATTAAAATCTTATCTTGATTTTATTTATTTGGGAATAGGTGATCTAATTCTTTTAAACTACAATCCAATGATTTATTTTTGGGAAGTTAAAAAAATGAAACCATGAACAGATTTCTTTCAGTCTTCGCTATCTCCAGCATTTCAATAGCTTTTGCTTGTTCCACACCCGTTAAGGAAAAAACAGAGCTAACTACTCAGGATAAAATAGCAGGAGTTTATGGGGCTGATGTAAGTGAAAATAATATCACCAATGCTTCTCAAATGGTAAGCATTGTAGAAGAGCAAGGGACTTTTGAGGGGAAAATAATTGGAGAGATTGATGAGGTATGCAGTAGTAAAGGATGTTGGCTAACCATGGACTTGCCAAATGGAAAAAGCATGAGAGTTACTTTTAAGGATTATGAATTTTTTGTTCCTAAAAACTCTCAGGGTTTTCCAGTGATTTTAGATGGGGTTGCTACTCTTACAGAGACTGACGTTGAAACTCAAAGGCATTATGCTAAAGATGCAGGAAAATCCGCAGATGAAATTGCAAAAATCACCGAACCAAAAAGGGAAATCACTTTTGAGGCAAAAGGAGTCAAAATAAAAGATAAGGCCTAATTATGGCAATTGCACTGGATAATTTGAGGGTTGGTCGTAACTACCTTTTGGTCAATCAGGGGGAAATCAGAAAATTGCAGATTATTGATAGATTAAGTGGTGATAATTTCAAAGTAAAAGATCTGGACACTTTAGAATACTACACCATCTTTGAACTGCTACAATGGGGTAAGGGAAAAGATTATGACCTCGATGAAATTCGATGATTTCTAAAAAAGTTCAAAACTCTTTATGTGATTCTTAGCACAGATACTGTCACTTAAGATTTTAACTTTGAAGAAAATTTAAGAAATGAGCAATAAAAGTGGTTTCCAGGCTATGCTTGGTGCAAAATGTCCTCAATGTAGAAAAGGAGATTTATTCCCAGTTTCACCCTTTAGTTTTAGAAAAATTTCTGCGATCAATCAAACGTGTCCAAATTGTAACGCGAATTTAAACCCTGAACCAGACTTTTATTATGGTGCGATGTATATCAGTTATGCATTCTCAGTTGCCTTGGTAATTACAGCTCTTACAGCTATCAATATTCTTATAGAAAAACCAGAATTGTGGATGTATTTGACAACAGTGGTTGTCGGGAACTTGCTACTATTTCCAGCCATGCTACGCTATTCAAAAGTACTTTACCTATATGGTCTAGGAAAATTAAAATATAAAGGAGATTAATTTTTCAAATAGTTAGAAGGATTTATTAAAACCATAACAAGGCTAATCGATACTAGAATTAGATAAAAAAGAGCAGGAACTCCTCCAATCACTGATAAGATTCTTACTCCATCAATACCAGAGAATATTACCATAATCCATGCTAAAAAAGCAATTAAAGTTCCCCATATTATTTTAAGGTTTGTATCTGATTGAAACGGATCTTTCCCAATTTTTTTCATGCTAAGGCTTGCCAATGCATCTGTACTGGAATCGGCAGCTGTAACATAGGAAATGAATATTGCCAGAATAAACAACCTTGCAAATAGTTTGAAATAGCCCAGGTCTTCAAAAACTTGGTAGATAATAGATTCTGGACCAGAAGTTTCGAATAAATTTTTATAGAATTCAGGCTTAAGGATTGCCAAATCCAAAGTAGTACCTCCAAAAATACCCATCCATAAAAGACAGAAAATAGCAGGGAGAAACCAGTTAAAAATCAAAAATTCTCTTACTGTTCTTCCTAATGCAATTTTACCTAAAAATAAAGCTGTGACTGGTGCCCATGCCATCCAAATGGCAAAATTGAAAATTGACCAATCATAGGTCCAAGCATTTCCTTTTCCACTCAATTGAAGACTTAAGTCAATGAAATTTCTGCCATACTCCATAAAACCAGTCAAAATTGAATCTATAATTTTTGACTTCTCGCCGACCAAAACAAAAAGAAAAGCTATAAGTAAAAAGAAGAAGAGGTTGAAAAGAGATAAATTTTTAATTCCTTTTTCAATACCCGTAGAAGATGAGATTATGAAAGTCAAAAGAATCGTAAGTGTAATGATACCAGATGAAAGTCCCATGTCCCATTCGGGATAAAACCTAAGAAATCCACCTGTAAGGCTTAAAATCCCGGCTCCTAAAGAACCTGCCATACCTGCAACTAAAGAGAAAAGGCTGATCGAATCGATTATATTTTCCCAGTTTTTTTTGGGTTTCAAGCCTAAAATTGGGCGTGCTGCTAAACTTATACTAGGAATATTTTTCCCCTGATAATAAAAGAGTCCGAAGGAAAGTGCAGGAATGATATAAATCGCATAGGGAGTAAACCCCCAATGGAAAAATAAAGCTCCCAGCGAAAATTTTAAAGCATCTGGAGATAATGAAGTGTTTTTTAGAAAATCAGGAGGGTAAATAAAATGCGAAAGCGGTTCGGCACTTCCCCAAAAAAGAATTCCCACTGCAATTGTAGTGCATAAAACAATTGCAAACCAACTAAGCTTATTCAACCTAGGTTTGGCATTTTTTCCACCGATTCGTCTTTTTCCTAATGGGGATAAGAAAATTATTAATCCTAAAATGGTCATTCCAAAAGAAACCCAACTAAAGCCTAAACTGAAATTGATTAAAAGGAACCGTTGAATTGATTCTAATGATGTGATAAAAAAATCAGGAAAAGACAAGCTTAAAAAAACAGCTACGATAAGAAGCAAGAAAGGCGGCCAAAAAACCCAAAGGCGAATATTTAATTGAAAAAATGATTTCCTTTTATTCATTAAAATTTAAGTTAATGCTTTTTTTAAAGGAGAGAAAATTACAAGATTCTTTAAAGGGTAACCGAATTTAAAAAACTTTTATTTTTCACTATGAATATCAAATCTTTTTTAAAACAGGATTTCACTTTTTTAAAAGGAATAAAAATGGAATAAAAGCCACTTTAGTAAATTGGCTTTATTAACATTTTGTGAATATTACTAACAAAAACACATGTTTTACTAAACTATTTATTTTTCTATTCGTTAATCATCCAAAATCTGATAATAATGGAAAGCATTCTCCGGAAATTAAAAGTAGAAGTCAATGAAAACCTTTATCTAAAAGATCCTTTTAGCTCTGAATTAGGAGTTGCTATAGTACAAGTTGGGTCTAAACTTTTACTTGAGTTAGGAGTAGAAAATTTTACTTTTAAAAAGCTAGCCCAAGAGATAGGAGGTACCGAACCTGCTATTTACAGGTATTTTGAAAATAAGCATAAATTCCTTCTTTATCTCACAGGATGGCATTGGGCATGGATGGAACATAATTTGGCATTTCGAACAGCTAATTTGACTGATCCAAAAGAAAGATTGGGAATTGCAATTCGACTTTTGGTAGAAGGTCCAATCATTACCCATAATGATTATCTGAATCCGATAGAAATAAAAAATATTGTAGTTAATGAATCATTAAAGGGATATCTGACTAAAAGCGTAGACTTAGAGCATGAAAGTGGAATTTTCTCTCAACTCTATGCATTTGGTGATAGAATCGCTCAGATGATAAGGGAAATTAACCCATCTTATAAATATCCCAAAACTTTGGTTTCTACTGTTTTGGAAGCTAGTTTACTTCAATCTTATAATTCAAAACACCTCCCAGGAATGACAGAATCAAGTTTGGATAAAGAAGGAAGGTTTGAATTCTTTCATCATTTGGTATCAAAAACTATCATTCATGAATAGTACAAGTTCAATAACGCCTCTTAAAAGGTTTTTTAATCTTCTAGAAGAAGAAAAAAACCAAGTTTATGCGATTTACTTTTATGCCATTTTAAATGGATTGGTTGCACTTTCCTTGCCTTTGGGGATTCAGGCTATTCTGAACTTTATATTGGGAGGGAGGATGACCACATCTTGGGTGTTGTTGGTAATCGTTGTTGCGATAGGAGTTGCTTTTGGTGGTTTCTTACAAATCTCACAATTACAGATTACGGAGAAATTTCAACAAAGAATATTTTCTAAAGCAGGATTATCCTTTGCGTATAGGTTACCTCGGGTCAAAACAGAAATATTGCATGGAGAGTATGGGCCTGAGATTGTCAACAGGTTTTTTGATACAGTCAACTTACAGAAAGGGATTTCAAAGCTTTTGGTAGAATTTACAACGGCAGTACTCCAAATGATTTTTGGGCTTTTACTTCTGTCGTTTTATCATCCGACTTTCATCGTATTCGGTATAGTTTTATTCATAATACTGATATTGATATTTTATTTTACAAGTCCAAAAGGGATGGAGACTGCTTTGAAGGAGTCTTCCTATAAATACCAGACGGCATTTTGGCTTCAAGAAATCGGAAGAACACTTAATACTTTTAAATTAGTTGGAAATACAAGATTACCGATTCTTAGGGCTGATAAGCTTATACAACGGTATGTTGACTTTAGGACAAAACACTTTGCTGTCCTAATTCTACAATATAAGATAATGGTGGGCTTTAAAGTACTCATCATTACCAGTCTATTGGTTGCGGGAAGTTTGTTATTAATTAATGATCAGATCAGTATTGGACAATTTGTTGCTGCTGAAGTAATCATTGTATTAGTGATTAACTCCGTAGAAAAGGTTATTCTTTCTCTGGAAACCGTATATGATACTTTAGTTGCAGTTGAGAAACTTGGAGTAGTTATGGATTTGGAACTGGAAAGAAGTGAAGGCAGCGATAAATTGGTTGTTTCTCAGCCAGAAGGGTTAAAATTAGCCATGGAAAATGTAGTTTTCCAACCACTTGATGTCAGGAATCCAATTCTAAATGGAGCAACTTTAACTATATCTCCTGGAAAGAAAGTTGCTGTAACAGGAAAAAGTGGAAGTGGTAAAAGTGCTCTTTTGGCTTTATTTTCTGGACTATATGAAGATTATCAAGGAAAAGTTTTAGTTAATGATCTTTCCATTGAAATGATTCAATTAGAAAAATACAGGGGTTTGGTTGGGGATTGTCTGGAATTTGGAGAAATTTTTCAAGGAACAATAAAAGAAAATATTCTTGTAGGAAGAGATGTAAATTCCGAACAATTTGAAAATGTATTAGAATTAGTGGGGCTAAAAGATTACATCTATCAATTACCGGATGACTTGAATACTGAACTTCAACCAGAAGGGAAGGGCCTACCGAGGGCTTTGGCACAAAGTATATTAATTGCGAGAAGTTTGGTGGGTGAACCCAAAGCAATCATCATGGAAAATGCTTTACGCTATGTTAATCCGGAATTTAAACCAAAAATCACAGAATACTTAATGAATGGTAATTGGACTTTGGTAATGATCACGGATGATCCTGTGATTTTACAAAGTTGTGATGAAATTATTGTTATGGATTCTGGTAAAGTTGGTATTCAAGGATCCTATGAAGATTATATTAATTATACTAGAAAGAATCAATAAGCTATGCTGAACATTTCCAGCAATAAAATTAAAGATCGAATTCCTTTTAGTGGAGCTAAAAGTTTAATTATGACTTTGCCTGTAAAGGAAAGTCAAAAACGAATTCGGCTACTTGTATGGTTGATTGCCATTGTATTTATTTCTCTTTTTCTTCCTTGGACGCAGAGCATTCGCTCGAAAGGGTATGTAACGGCTTTGAGACCTGAGCAAAGAGCCCAAACTATCCATTCTATCATTGCAGGTAGGATAGAAAAGTGGTATGTGACAGAAGGAGCTTTTGTGAATAAAGGGGATACCATCTTAAGAATTTCTGAAATAAAAGATGAATATTTTGATTCAATGCTATTACCCAGAACCCAGATGCAAGTGGATGCGAAATCTCTTTCTGTGGAAGCTTACAAAGAGAAAGTTGGGGCACTTCAAGCTCAATTACAGGCATTGCGGGAAAACAATGTTTTGAAAATTCAGCAGGCAGAGAATAAACTCAAAATGGCTGAATTGAAAGTTCAGTCTGATAGTATCAAATTTCAACAATCAAAAGTAAATTTTGACATTGGAAATCAGCAGTTAGATCGGGCAGAGCAATTATATGCCGAAGGGTTGAGATCTTTAACAGATTTGGAATCAAGAAGATTGAAATTTCAAGATGTCCAGGCAAAATTATTGTCCGTGGAAAATGACTATTTAATTAGTCAAAACGAGATGATTTCCGCCAGAATTGAGTTGAATACAATTGATAATGAATTCAGAGATAAAATTGCTAAAACCAGATCTGATATATACACGGCCATGTCTTCACAATATGATGCTGAGGCAACCACAACAAAATTGGAAAACCAATATTCAAATTATGAAGCAAGAACTGGCTTTAGATATATACTAGCACCTCAAAATGGTTATCTGGCAAAGGCAATCCAAGTCGGTATCGGTGAAACAATAAAAGAAGGGGAGCAAATTTTAAATATTATCCCATCCGATGCAGATTTGGCAGTAGAAATGTATGTTCAGCCCGTTGATTTGCCTTTAGTGAAATTGGGTAATAAAGTACGGTTTATTTTTGATGGGTGGCCAGCCATTGTCTTTTCTGGTTGGCCAAGAATTTCCAACGGAACTTTTGGTGGAGTTGTCGTGGCTATTGATCAATACGCAGGAACAAATAATCAATACCGGGTACTAGTAGCTCAAGATCCCGAAGAAGAAGCCTGGCCGGAAATGTTAAGAATTGGGTCAGGTGCTGATGGCATTGCGCTTTTAAACGATGTACCGGTATGGTATGAATTGTGGAGACAGTTAAATGGGTTCCCAGCGGATTACTATACCCGAGATGAAAAAGAAGCAGCGGCTACAGCAGAGAAAAAGAAATGATGAGAGTTTTAGTTTTCCCTTTGCTTTTCTTTAGTTTATTTGTTCAAGGTTTTTCACAAGATCGAGATACTTTGAGCTATGATTCATTTTTGGAATGGGTAGTAGAATATCATCCAATTGCTACCCAAGCTGAAATAAATCTTATCATGGGTAATATGGAAGTCCGAACTGCTAGGGGAGGCTTTGACCCGTTGATTTATGGTAATCTGGATAAAAAATCATACAATGAAACGTTGTATTATGATAAAAGAGAAGCTGGAATATCTATTCCCACTTGGGCTGGGATTGAATTAAACGGTACATTCGAACAAAATTCCGGAACGTATCTAGATCCTGAAAGAACTGTTCCCACTGACGGATTATTTGCTGCTGGTGCCTCTGTTAATTTAGGACAAGGTTTATTGATTGATCAAAGAAGGGCTTCTTTGAGACAAGCTCAATTTTTTCAACAATCTACCGAGTCGATAAAGAGACAAATGCTAAATTCTCTATATCTACAAGCTACAGATATGTATTGGAGATGGTCATTAGCACATACTAACCTTAAAGTACTACAAGAGGGTGTAGAATTGGCAGAGACTCGATTTAATGCCGTAAAATCAAGTTTTAAGTTTGGTGATTTAGCTGCAATAGATACGGTAGAGGCATTTTCCCAGGTTCTTAACCGACAATATAAATTACAAGAGGCCGAAAATATACTATTTTCAGTAACCCAAGAGTTTAATACCTATTTATGGGACGAAGAAGGGAATCCGATAATCTTGAATGAAACTATCGTTCCTGAAAGCTTAAAATTAGTTCCTTCTAATATTTTAAATGAAGCTGAGTTAAGAACCTTAGTTGCAAGCCATCCAGATCTACAAATTGTAGATTATGAACTGGCAAGTTTAGATGTTGAAAGAAGGTTAAAGGCCCAGCAGATTATTCCTGTAGTAAAATTGAAATATAATTTTATTACTGAAAATCTGAATAATTTTGAAGATGTAGGTTTTTTTGAAAATAATTATAAATGGGGCTTATCAGTTTATACCCCTTTACTTTGGCGTAAGTCAAGGGGGTCTCTAGGGCTCACTAAGGCAAAAATTTATTCGAAAGAAAATTCAAGAGACTTAAAAGAGATTCAACTACGGACCAAATTAGAAAGTGAATTAAATAATTATGAGAACCTGAATCGTCAAATCGTGACTTATCAACAGAATGTTGTGAGTTTAGAAACCTTGCTCAATGGAGAAATGAGAAGATTTGAAATTGGTGAGAGTAGTTTGTTTTTAGTAAACTCAAGAGAGGTATCTGTATTTAGTTCAATCCTTACTTTAAATGAGCTTATTTCAAAAAGAAAAATAGCATATGCAAAATCCAGATATGCTGCAGGATTGGGATTTTAAGATTTAACTTGTAAAATAATTTTGTATGCCAGCTTATGTTATCGTAGAAGTAGACATTCACGACCCTGAAATTTATGAACAGTATAAAAAACTTACACCAGAATCAATTGAAGATTTTGGAGGAAAGTTTGTCATTCGAGGAAACCCTGTTCATGTTTTAGAAGGGGAGTGGATTCATGATAGATTTATAATGCTGGAATTTAAGGACAAAAAAACTGCAGAAAATTGGTACTATTCAGAGAAATATACCAAAGCAAGAGAAATCAGGTTAAATGCATCTAAGGCTAATTTTTTTGTTATTGAATCATAAATTGTAGTATTTTTACTTCACTTAAAGTATGAATTAGTTTTGAAACGATTTTTATCACTTTCAAAAATCTTTGAGTGAAAAACAGTTTAATTTATCACCCACCCTCAATCTTATTATTTATGAAAAATTCATTATGGTCAATAATTGGCTTAATGACTATTGCCGGAACAGTTAGTATCTCTTCTTGTTCAACTATTGTGGAAGAGCCAATGCAGCTACAAAATGCAAAAGAAGTGTCATCAGAAGTACTTAACTCAAGCGATATAAAAGCTAGAAAAAAGGTAGCTGTTGAAAGAAACTACTTCGAAAAGTTCAGCAATCAACTTATGCAAGTTGATGAAAATGGAGAGCCTACACAAAATATTCCTGCGTATTTTCCAGGGATTGGAGAAGGGAATTCAACTCACATGGGTAAAGCTTTGACATTCTTGAATCAATTTGCTTTTTTTAATGAAAATGGTTTAAACACCATTGGAGCTCCAGTTACTCAATTTTATTCAGAAGAATTAGTGGAAATTGGATTAATCGATATTCCAGATGATGTAAGTTCTATTACCACAGACGGGAAAGGTAATTCCGTTTGGTTTAAGAATATCGAAAATATTGTTACACCAGTTACCGAAGACAAAAGCGATTTTGTTGCTAAAGTTGAAATTATTGGTGGAACTGGAAAATTTGAGAATGCTACCGGTGACGGTATTGTGGTCGGTTTTTTTAATCCAAATACTGGAGAAGGAGAAAGTACTATCAAAGGAAGAATTGTTTATTAAATTCGCTTTAAGAAAAAATAGGTAGCAAATTTTGCTACCTATTTTTTTATAATGAAACTCCTCTTTTCCAAGGAATAAAGTCAAAGTTTCTTTTCTGTTCAGCTTTTGTTTTCATTCTTCCGGAAGCTATTTCAATAATTAAATTCAACAATTTTTCTCCTGAAGTTTCAATTGTTTCTTCTCCAGTGATAATCCCTCCAGTATTAAAATCTATAATATCTGGCATTCTCGAAGTCAATTTGTCATTTGTAGCTACTTTAATAACAGGACAAACAGGATTTCCTGTTGGTGTCCCTAAACCTGTAGAAAATAAAATAATATTGGCTCCACTTCCAGCTAATCCCGTAGTACTTTCCACATCATTTCCAGGAGTGCACAATAGATTCAAACCTGGTTTATTTAAATATTCAGTATAATCCAAAACATCTGAAACAGGAGCGGTTCCACCTTTCTTTGCAGCACCACAAGACTTGATAGCATCTGTCAAAAGACCATCCTTTATATTTCCTGGGCTTGGGTTCATGTCAAAACCGCTACCTACATTTTCTGCCGCTTTTGCATACTCATCCATCAATCGGATAAATTTACTGGAAACCTCCTTACTGATGCATCGATTAATTAATGGTTGTTCTGCTCCACATAATTCCGGAAATTCAGATAATATTGCTGAACCTCCAAGTGCAATAACCAAATCAGAAACTTGTCCTAGAGTAGGATTGGCAGAAATGCCAGAAAACCCATCAGAACCACCACATTCCAAGCCAATCACTAATTTGGAAAGCGGGGCTGAGGTTCTTTTAATTTTATTAGCTTCTACTAACCCTTTAAAAGTTTCATCAATGGCCTTCTTTAATAAAACTTCGGTCGTTCCTTCCTGCTGCTGTTCACAAACAATTAATGGTTTCTTAGTCCCTTTTTGAATTTTATTCAATTTTTCTTGAAGAATAGAAACCTGTGCATTTTGACAGCCAAGACTTAGTATAGTAGCACCCGCTACATTGGGATGGTTTACATAACCCGCTAGCAAAGCACATAGTGTTTCTGAATCTCCTCGAGTCCCACCGCAACCTCCTTCATGTGTAAGAAACCTAATTCCATCAATATTATTAAATATCTTGGATTCCGGTAAATTGTTGGTTTCCGAAAGCGATTCCGTAAGTTTTTCATTTTGAAAAGCAGCTGCAAGCTTTCGTACGTAATTTTCGTACGGGTTTTCTATAGCAAATCCCAAGGCTTTTTCAAAGGCATCCTGAAGCAGTTTTACATTTGTATTTTCACAAAACACCATGGGCAAAACCAACCAATAATTTGCAGTACCTACCTGTCCATCAGGTCTTTGATATCCAAGAAAAGTTCTATTTTCCCAGTTATCTACTTCTGGTTTTTTCCATTCATAAGCAGTGCCTAATTCTTTAAAATCTCTAATTTTATGTTTAATGTTATTAAGAGTTATTGCTTCTCCTGCTTTCACAATTTTGGTCGTTTCGCCCACTATTGTTCCATACATTAAAATATCATCACCGGAATTAAAATCCTTTAAAGCAAATTTGTGTTTGGCTGCTACTTCATTGATAATATGGCCTTTATAGCCATTTAAATCAAAAATATCACCTACATTCAAATCCATTAACGCCACCCCAACATTATCAATTGAGTCTAAACAAAGAGCTTTGTTTATCATATGGTAATTTTCTTAACTTAGTTTTCAAAATTGAAATTATAGAAAATAAATTTCCCAATGAAAAAAATTGTTTCCCTAGGTGAAGTGATGCTTCGCCTTTCTCCTCCCTCTAATGAGCGGTTTTTTCAAGCAAAACAATTAAATATAGAATTCGGAGGCTCAGAGGCAAATGTTGGAGCAGCATTGGCTTTTTGGGGAAATCATGTCATTCATCTAACGGCGTTTCCCGATCATGAAATAGGATTATCTGCAACTGCAAATTTGAGAAGGAACGGAATTGACACTCAATTTATTAAGTATTATCCCGGAAGAATGGGTGTCTATTTTTTGGAGCAGGGAGCAATGCAAAGAAGTTCAAAAATTATTTATGATAGAGCGGATTCTGCATTTACCAAACTTGATATTAAAGATTTTAACTGGAATGAAATTCTGGAAAATGTGGATGCATTGCATTGGTCCGGAATTACTCCAGCTTTATCACAGGAATGTGCAGATTTCACTTTGTTAGCTCTGAAAGAAGCTGATAGTAGAAATATCACTGTATTTGGAGATTTAAACTATAGAAGTAATCTTTGGAATTTTGGTAAGGAACCTCATGAAATTATGCCTGAGTTGATGAAGTTTACAAATGTTATGATTGCTGGTACAAGAGATTTTAACAATTGTCTCAACCAGGAGTTTGAAACTTTTGAAGAGGCTAAAGCCGAGCTTTTTCGTCAGTTTGATAGCTTAAAGTATATATCTACGACTAAAAGGAAATCTTTAAGTTCCTCACACAATAAAATTTCTGCCAAGATTGTATCGAGAAATAATATTTTTAGATCTAGAGAATATAACTTGACCCACATTGTAGATCGAGTAGGAACTGGTGATGCTTTTGCTGGCGGATTGATACATGGATTACTCCATCATGATCCACAGCAAGCAGTAGAATTTGGAATGGCTGCCGGTGCATTAAAACATAGTGTTCCAGGTGATATTTTACTTTGTTCAGAATCAGAAATACAAGAATTAGTACTTGGCGAATCAATAGGAAAAATCAAAAGATAAAATGCGAAACCCAACCCCTTTTATTAAAAGAATGTATTCGGCTGGTGTAATGCCGATTTTTTTTACCCCGGATGAAAGCAAATGCTTAAAAATGCTGGAAGTTGCTTATGAAGGTGGAATACGAGTGATAGAAATGGTAGATAGAGGAGAGCAGGCAAAGTCAATCTTTCCAGCATTGAGAAAAGCCGCAGATCAAATGCCAGGACTTAGTTTAGGTGTAGGAACAATTTATGAGCCTAAACAGGCCGAAGTCTTTTTGGATATGGGCGCGGAATTTATCGTGGCGCCGGTAATGAATCCAAAGTTGGGAGAATTTTGCAGGAATCTGGATATTCCTTGGATTCCTGGATGTGGGACTGTGTCAGAGGTATATTTTGCCCAAGAGCTAGGAGCAGAATTGGTAAAAATCTATCCTGCTAATATTCTTACTACAGAATTTGTGAAGGCTGTGCATGCCGTATTACCTAAAATTGAATTAATTCCGACAGGTGGTGTGGAGCCAACTGCAGAAAGTTTAAAGTCTTGGTTTGAGGCAGGTGTTTGTTGCGTAGGTATGGGATCCCAATTATTTAGAAAAGATTTAATCCAAGCTGGAGACTTTAACAAAATCAAAGAAAAAATTAAGTTTACTGTAGATCTGATCGATTCCATTAAAAAATAGAAAAAGGGGATTTAATAATCCCCTTTTCTGTTATAAGTCTGGTTGTGGAGTCATTCTCAAATAAGGTTTTATAACCTTATGTCCTTTTGGAAATTTAGCTGGTATATCTTCGTCTTTTATTGCTGGGGCAATAACCACGTCTTCACCTTGCTTCCAATTTGCTGGAGTAGCTACTGAATAATTAGCAGTTAATTGTAGAGAATCAATTACCCTTAATAATTCTTCGAAATTTCTACCTGTACTCGCTGGATAAGTGATTATTAATTTGATTTTTTTATCATTGCCAATGACAAAAACAGATCTCACGGTGAAATTCTCATTAGAATTTGGGTGTATCATATCATAAAGATTAGATACTTTTTTATCCTCATCAGCAATTATTGGGAAATTGACTACCGTATGCTGAGTCTCGTTAATATCTTTTATCCATCCCTTATGACTTTCTAGACCATCTACACTTAAAGCCAATACTTTAGTATTTCTCTTTGCGAATTCATCCTTAAGTTTGGCCACCGTACCCAGTTCAGTAGTACAAACTGGTGTATAATCTGCGGGATGGGAAAATAAGATCCCCCAACCATCGCCTAAATAATCGTAAAAATCGATTTTACCTTCAGATGTATCAGCTGTGAAATTTGGTGCCACATCTCCTAATCGTAATGCCATAATGAAAATTTTTTTAGTATTAAATAAACTTGATTTAACAATATTTCAACGGAAAGAGAAATGATGCGTTTAACTTATTTCAAATATTTACAAGAATTTCATACTTTCTTAAATTTAATTCCCACTAAAAATAAACCCTTGAAATAGATAACTGATCATTTATGTTCTTATCCGAAAAGAGATACTTGAAAAAACTCAAACAAATTTGACTTGATGATAAATAACCTAATTATTTTATGAATTTTTAATTAGTCAAAATGTGGAAACATGTCGTTATTGATATATGATGAAAAAAGGGATAATTATATTTCAAAAGAATGCTGAATTGGGAAAAGTGAAAACGCGATTGGCTGCAAGCGTAGGGGATCATCAGGCTTTAGAAATTTATAAAACACTTATATACCATACATATCTTCAGATTCAATCTATTGATGCTGAAAAGTTGGTTTATTTTTCAGAGTATGTGGAGCCTGATTTTAAAAAAAATGAAAATCTGATCCATTTTTTTATTCAATCTAAAGGTGACCTTGGTGAAAAAATGAGTAATGCTTTTCGAAATCAATTTGAAAAAGGCTTTGACAAATTATTAATAATCGGTACGGATTGTCCAGAAATTACATCCGAAATTGTGGATAAAGCATTTTTACATTTAGAAAATTCAGAGGTTGTCATAGGGCCAGCAAAGGATGGAGGATATTATTTACTTGGAATGAATAGATTTATTCCCGGAATTTTCAAAAATATCAAATGGAGTAGTGATCAAGTTTTAAAATCTACTAAGCTTTTTTTAGAATCAAATAAAATAAATCACTCATTTTTGCCTATCCTATCAGATGTAGATCATTTAGAGGACTGGGAACTCTTTAAAGATAAACTTATCCAAACAAAATAAATAGGAGTGAATTATTTCATTCCAAGCTTTAGATATATGCAATTAAAATATTTATTATCAAGAATATATATATTCTCATTTCTATTTTTTTCAGTTTTAACTTCTGGCTTATGTCAAGAAAAGAGGACTTCTCAAGATTTCGACATAGTGGTGGCTGGGTTTAAAATCGGTGGTATGACAGCTGAAAAAATTGAAAACACTAATCAAACAAAATTTGAGATAAATAGCCTTGTTGAATTTTGGTTTTTCGGGAATGTTCATGTTGAATTTTTGCAAACAGCATCCTATGAGGATAAACAATTAGTTGAAGCTTATACCCATTCTATCTCAAATAGGGGAGATTTTGAAACGGTGGTGAGATGGTCTACCGATCATTATGAAGTGGATGCGGAAACGTATAAGTTTGAGAATAATGAG
The DNA here is from genome assembly GCF_024642405.1 of Algoriphagus sp. Taxonomy (GTDB): domain Bacteria; phylum Bacteroidota; class Bacteroidia; order Cytophagales; family Cyclobacteriaceae; genus Algoriphagus. The sequence continues at coordinate 20,262 of NZ_JAHEBC010000021.1, forward strand.
CCTATATACCAGAAAGTTTATTCAAGTCCTGCTAGATTTTATTTTGAAGAACCCAATAATGGAGATATCCTAATTTCAGAAAACTTCGGAATGCTCACTAAAGTGAAGGAAGAGAAACCAGGAGTTTACTCTATAAATGTTAATGGAAATACAAATACATTTTATTATGAATATGGAGTGTTACAAAAAGTAGTCTTAGAAAATTCACTTAAGAATTATGTGATTCGCAGATCTAATGACTAGAAAAGAAACTATTTCGGTTATTATCCCAACATATAATGAAGCTAAAAATTTAAAAGGACTGATTCCAAAAATTTTCGATTATGGAGGTGAGTTTGTTTATGAGGTAATAGTAGTAGATGGAGGCAGTTCCGATGAGACTGTTGAAATTGCAAAAAGTCTCGGGGCAAAAGTAATTCAAACTCAAAAGCGATCTCGGGCTCATCAATTAAACGTAGGATTCAAAATTTCAAAATCAGTTATTTTATACTTTATCCACGCAGATACTAGACCTGTACCAAGTTTTTCTGCTGACATTCTAGATTATTATTTTCAGGGTAAAGAAGCGGCGTGCTATAGATATGCATTCGATAAGGATAGTTTTTTATTAAAAATTAATTCATTTTTTACTCGTTTTAATGGAATTTTTGCTGGAGGTGGGGATCAAACACTTTATATTACAAGGAATCTTTTAGATAGATTGAAAGGGTTTGATGAGAAATATGTTATTATGGAAGATTTTGATTTAGCCAAAAGGATTAGAAAAGTGTCAAAACTTTATGTTTTCCCAAGAGAAATAAAAGTATCAGCCCGGAAGTATGAATCTAATGGATGGTTAAGAGTACAGATTGCAAATATTATAGCATTCTTACTTTTTTCAATTAATTCAAAACCTGAATCGATCAAAAGTCTATATTGTAATCTATTAAATCAGCCAAAAAACAGTAACTGAATAGGAATGAACAAAGCAACCATTAATGGCATCCAACAAGTAGGAATAGGAGTAAAGGATGCTAATAAAGCATGGGAATGGTATAGGAAGGTTTTTAAAATGGACGTTCCTATATTTCAAGATAGTGCAGAAGCTGGTTTAATGACTAGATACACTGCCGGTAAAGTTGAAAAACGACATGCAATCCTAGCAATGAATATGCAAGGAGGAGGCGGATTTGAAATTTGGCAGTTTACTTCTCGAACACCAACTGGACCTAACAAAAAGATTTTATGGGGAGACCTAGGGATTCTTGCAGTGAAAATTCGATGCAAAGATATCCAAGCAACTTATGCTTACATGAAATCCAATAATGTTGATATTCTGGGAAAACCAACAAAAAACCCCATCGGAATCTGGCATTTCTATTTAAAAGATCCTTTTGGAAATCTTTTTGAAATTGAAGAAAATCAATCCTGGTTTTCAAAAAATAATGATCTAACTGGAGGAGTTTCCGGAGTGGTAATAGGAGTGACAGATATTGAAAAATCATTACCTCTATATCAAAGTCACTATCAGCATTCAGAAGTGCTTTTTAATGATACACAGGTCTGGGAAGATTTTAATCCTTTATGTGAAGAGAACGGCACCTTTTCTCGAGCAATATTGAGAAGTCCTGAAAAAAGAACAGGGGCATTTGGCAAATTACTTTGTCAAACAACAGTAGAATTGGTAGCAGACAAAAATTTCAAAAGAGATAAAATATACAATGGTAGATTGTGGGGGGATTTAGGTTTTATCCATGTTTGTTTTGACGTCAGTGGAATGAAAAGTCTAAGATCAAATCTTCAAGAATCGGGCTATCCATTTACTGTGGATAGCAATAACGGGTTTGATATGGGGAAAGCAGCAGGGCATTTTGCTTATATTGAAGATCCAGACGGCACTTTGATTGAAATGGTCGAGACCCATAAAATCCCCATTATTGAGAAATGGGGATTATTTCTAAATCTTAAAAAAAGAAAACAAGGTAAAACCTTACCCGACTTCATCGTCAAGATGCTTTCTTTAAATAGGGTCAAGTCCTAGGATGCTTTTGTTATTTTGATAGCAAGGTTTAATAAACGGTTTGCATATCCTGCTTCATTGTCATACCAGCCAACAACCTTGGCCATATTTCCTTTGGCTGAAGTCAATTCGGAATCAATTATGCATGAGTGAGGATTTCCTATAATATCAATTGATACGATGGGGCTATCTTCAACCTCCAAATATCCTTTCAAATTAGTCTTACAAGCCTCCTGAAACGCCAAGTTGATTTGAGAAGCAGTTACTTCTTGCTTTAATTCTACAATAAGATCGGTCAAAGAACCGTCTGGAACAGGAACTCTCATTGCTGAGGCCTCTACTTTTCCGGCTAGATCTGGAAGAACAATATCCAAAGCTTTTCCGGCATTTGTTGTGGTAGGGATAATTGAATAAGCAGCTGCCCTTGCTCGTCTTAAATCTCTATGGGGAGCATCGTGCAAGTTTTGATCATTGGTATAAGAGTGAACAGTTGAAGCATAGCCTTTGACTAATCCAAATTTGTCATCCAAAACCTTAACCATAGGAGCAAGGCAATTAGTAGTACAAGATGCATTGGATATAATTTTTTCTTCTCCGGTAAGAATTTCATCATTAACTCCCAATACAACCATTTTGATACTTGGGTCTAATGACGGAGCTGAAATAATTACTTTTTTTGCACCTGCTTTTAAATGTTTCTCTGATCCTATTCGATCCGTAAATCTTCCAGTACATTCAATTACCAAATCGATATCTAGATCCTCCCAAGGTAAATCCTCGGGATTTGATTTTCCAAAAAGTTGAATTTTCTGACCTCCAACATTTAATTGATTGCTTTCTAGATCAATTTGTACTTCAGTTTTACCATGGATAGAATCGTATTTTAATAAGTGTGCTATTGCTTTTGGCTCGGCTAAGTCATTGATAGCGATTAGATTTAATAATTTATTTTCTAAGATTAGCTTGGCAGTATATCTACCAATTCTACCAAAACCATTAATGGCAACTCTTTTTCTAGAAGTGGAATTCATTGGGGTGAAATATAATTTAATCCAAAATTAGTCAAAAGACTGAAACGACACCGAAGAAAATATTATTCCTTTTAACTCAGCTTTTTAGCAAAAAACCAAATAAATTTTGGAAGCTGAATTGGTATTATTAATTGAACCTTCTATATTTGCACAACCATTTGAAAAGGCAGATTTTTCAGCGGTTTTAAATGGTCCGTTCGTCTAGGGGTTAGGACGTATCCCTTTCACGGATAAAACACGGGTTCGATTCCCGTACGGACTACAAATAGCTCATTATTAATTAGTTAGCTATTTTAATTGATTAAATATAATCCCACGGTCGGTTCGTCTAGGGGTTAGGACGTATCCCTTTCACGGATAAAACACGGGTTCGATTCCCGTACCGACTACTAAAATTCAAAGCCTGATAAAAGCTTTAATTTAATTCATTTTTGTTTTATGGTTGTTAGTGGTTAAAGTGAACAAAAATCCCGATCAATGATCGGGATTTTTGTTTTTAGCTGTATCATTTTTTTAATGGCAATTATCCCTCGGTGAAATTCCTTATTTTGTGTCAAAATAGATTTAATAAAAAAGTCTCTACCCAAAATGAAAATAACTTATGCCAAGATAATTTTGGCAACTTCAATTCCTCTACTCTTTTCCTGTAATAAAGAAAAAGTAGATTTGAGAGAAAAAAATCTCACAAAAGAAGAAATCTCTTCAATGGCTCAGGCCGCAGAATCACAGATTAGTCCAACACTTGCAGAAGGTTTAAAACTTTCTCTTTGGGCTGTCGATTCATTGGTATATGACCCAATCTCAATTCAAGTAACGGATGATGGAAGTTTGTATTACACCAGGACAAACCGCCAAAAAAACTCTGAATTTGACATTAGGGGGCACCAAGATTGGGAAATTGAATCAATAAGTCTTCAAACCATACAAGAGAAGAGAGCATTTTTGCAAAAGACGCTTTCACCAGAAATGTCCGATAAAAATACTTGGCTTGCTGATGTAAATGGCGACGGATATCATGACTGGCGCGATATGACTGTTGAGCGGGAAGAACTTTATCGACTTGAGGATAAGGATGGTGATGGAATGGCTGATTACTCTCAGATGATGGTTCAGGATTTCAATGATGTAACCACCGATGTTGCTGGGGCTTTATTGAAATTGGAGGATAATCTATTTATTGGAGTGGGCCCAGATGTTTGGAGACTTACAGATACTAACAATGATGGAATCATGGATGAGAAAGAATCTATTTCTCATGGATATGGTATTCATATTGGATTTGGGGGACATGGAATGTCCGGATTGGAAATGGGACCTGACGGTAGAATATATTGGGGAATAGGTGATATTGGATTTAATGGTAAAGGTCCTGATGGAACAGAATGGAAATACCCTAATAGAGGCGTAATTGCAAGAGCGAATCCTGATGGTAGCGATTTTGAAATTTTTGCCATGGGAGTAAGGAATACCCATGAGTTCACATTCGATCAATACAATAACTTAATCTCTGTGGATAATGATGGAGATCATGCCGGAGAGAGTGAAAGGTTGGTATATCTAGTCAATGGTTCAGATACTGGTTGGAGGACAAACTGGCAATTTGGAAAGTATAGAGACCCTGATAATAACACGTATAAAGTATGGATGGACGAGAAACTGTATTTACCAAGACATGAAGGTCAAGCAGCATATATTACCCCACCTATCCAAAATTATATCAATGGACCTACCGGTATGGTCTTCAACCCAGGTACAGCTTTAGCTGAAAAATGGAAAAACACCTTCTTTGTCGCTTCTTTCGTTGGAAACCCCACTTCTTCTGGTATTCATGCATTTAAACTAGAACCAGATGGCGCTTCTTTTAAAATGTCCCAGACAGAAAAAGTAATGGGAGGAGTACTAGCCACAGGTCTTGATTTTGGACCTGATGGATCTTTATATTTTGCTGACTGGATTCAGGGTTGGAATACTAAAAATTATGGTAGAGTTTGGAAATTAGATGATGAAGCCGGACAAAACTGGGAAAAAAGAAAGATTACTGCTCAGGTAATAAATACTGATTTTAAAACTTTGACAGACGAGGCTTTGAGTGACTATCTAAGTGATGAGGATTTAAGAATCAGAAGAAAGTCTCAGTTTGAATTGGCAAAAAGGGGAGAGGATGGTTTCAAAGTTTTCCAAAATGCAATTGCCCAAAAATCTAATCAACTGGCAAGGATCCATGCAATCGTAGGGATCAGCCAATTAGCAAGGTTAAATAAAATGGAATATGCAGATGCATTGATTCCATTGCTAAAAGATTCAGATCCTGAAATCAGAGCTCAAGCAGCAAAATGGTTGGGAGATATCAAATATGGAAAAGCGGGTGAATCTTTAATGCCACTATTAACAGATTCTGAAATTCGTGTTCGTTTTTTTGCTTCTGAGGCTATAGGAAGAATTTCTTATGAACCAGCAATAAATGGACTAATTGGGGTTTTAGAAGCTAATAATGATGAGGATGCTTTCTTAAGACATGCGGCGAGTCTTGCCTTGGCGAGAATTAATAAAAAAGAACCTTTGATTGCATTGGCATCAAACCCTTCTCCTGCAGTAAGGTTGGGGGCAGTACTAGCTTTAAGAAGAATGTCTGAACCAGGAATAACCTCTTTCCTTTCAGATAAGGATGAATATATTGTCACTGAAGTTGCAAGAGCAATTAACGATGACTTTTCCATCGAGCCTGCTTTGCCTGCTTTAGGAGATCTTTTAGTTACCACAAATTTCCAAAATGAGGCTTTAATCAGAAGAGCTATAGGTGCTAACCTTCGGGTAGGAACAAACAAGTCCATAGAAAACCTTAAAGCATATATTGCAAAGCCAGGAATTAATCCTGTTTTGAAAGCAGAAGCTATAGCTACATTAGGTACTTGGGCAAAACCATCAGTTTTAGATAGAGTAGATGGTAGAAACAGAGGGGTTATAGAAAGAGATTTGGCACCAATTCAAGCAGCTATAAGTTCAGCATTAATTAATTCATTATCAGACAACAGTGAATTGGTAAGAATAGCTTCAGCTAAGTCAATTGGGAAATTGAAAATCAAAGAAGCAGAAACCAATTTAATAAGTATTCTTAAATCCGATCCTGTTGATCCGGTTAGAGTACAGGCAATTCTAGCTTTAGCTGAAGTGAGTCCCGAAAACATTTCTGCCCCAATAGAAATGGCAATGAATGATAAGTCCAAAGCTGTGAGAGTAGTTGGACTTGATCTTTTAACAAAAACAGATATATCTGAAGACTTGATGGTCAGTCTCTTGAAAGATGTGATTCAAAATAGAACGATTGAAGAAAGGCAAGCGGCACTCCTTAGTTTGGGTAATTTACCTAACTCTGCTAATCTTGATCTTTGGAATACATTATTAGATGATTTAAAGGACAATAAGCTTCCAAATGAAGTGATGATTGAATTAGAGGAAGCGATCGCTGAAACAAACTCTACTGACCTAAAGTCAAAATTTGATCAAATTCAGCAAGAGCGAACAAATGGTGATCTGGTAGCACTATATAGTGGCGCATTGGAGGGTGGAAGTGTGAGAGCAGGGAGAACAATATTCTTTCAGAATCAAGCTGCTCAATGTATCCGTTGTCATGGATATGATGATATGGGTGGAACTGCGGGACCTCATTTGAATGGAATTGCAAATAGAATTTCTAAAACCCAGATGCTAGAAGCTTTAATCGATCCAAGCAAGAGGTTAGCGCCTGGCTATGGCTTTGTTCAGTTGACACTTAAAGACGGAACTTCTGTAAACGGAACTTTGATGGAAGAAAAAGAAAATGGTTTGGTGATTAAAGAAGCATCAAAACCAGAAGCTTTAATCTTAAACAGTGAAATTACAGAAAGAAAGAATTCACCATCAAGTATGCCGGATATGAAAGAAGTACTTAGCAAACGAGAAATCAGAGATCTGGTTAGCTTCTTAGGTATTTTGACGAAAGAATGGGAATAAGAAAATTGATTTAATTCTTTTTGGTACTTGGGATCATCGCTTTTGCGGTGATCCCTTTCTCTTTAATACTTATTGGAAGAAGCAACTTCATGATTCAGATATTCTGGAATCAGATTATTTAATTGATTCGACTTAACTTAAACCTATAATGGAATTAATCGGAAAAAAGCGAAATGAAATAACCATTTAAAGTAATTGGGTGGATGAATTGATTCTTATATACATCCTTAATGGTAGGTAGAAAAAGTAAAAAAAAAGGCTTATTTACTCCTAATAAGCCTTTTAATTGAGATTGTTATTTAATTCACTGGAAGGTCGTTCCCTACCACAGTATTGGGATTGATCAAAGGAATATTCG
>NZ_JAHEBC010000200.1 GCF_024642405.1 Algoriphagus sp.
ATGGAACTAAATTCCTGCATACGCTTGCCCAAAGCTCCAAACACTATTTAATTTAATTCAATTAAAAATTTTAATGTGTCAACTTGATCTGCATATTCCCATGGTTCGGGGTTTTGAGCATTTCCAAACGAAATAGCATCTGTCCAATAATTTGTGTCAGAAACAATGCATTGGATTTTATTTTTTTGGGATTCAAGCTTATTTTTCAGTTCTTCTTTTGAATCATATTTTTCATAATACAGCACCGAGATAGGTGAAACTAAATCGGAGGATTCTTTTACCAGTAAAAAGCCATTGTCCAGATGTTTTTCACTATTAACTAAATAAATTGATTTATTATAATCATAGTTATTTCGATATTTGTGGTGATTCCCTACGAAGGAATATATCTCCAGCGCCCCTAACAAATCCTGTAATTGAACTTCTGTTTTGATATAAACTTTAGAGACATTTCTACAGCCCAAACCGAAATATTTAAAAATATCTAAACCTAAAGAAACAAGATCCTCCACATTTTCATTTCCTGAAAGGATTGCCACCGAGGTTCTATTCTGTCTTATAACACTTGGATACTTCCCAAAATAATAATTAAAATATCTGGATGAATTGTCACTTCCTGTTGCGATATAAGCATCCTTCCCTTTGAGCATTTCTTCCACTTCAATAAAAGGCTCAAATAAGGGCTCAATTTCTACTAATTTTTTAAAGACCCAATTCATTAATATGGAATCGGATGAACTCAATTTGATACATGCTTTATTTCCACTTATCAATACTGTTAAAAAGTCATGAAAGCCCACTAATGGAATATTTCCTGCCATTAGGATTCCGATTGATTTTACATTTGATTTTTGGGGGATATCATAAAAACTCAACCATTTATTCAAATTTTTTTCCTGAACCATATAAGCTAGCCCATCTAAGGCAGATGAAATAGATTCTTCCGTAAACCAATTATTTTCATTTTGGGCACGCCAAAAAAGTTCCTCCTTGATTTCATGATCCATTTCCTGGATACTATCACCTAATTTGACAAATGCAGCTACTCTTTGGGATAAATTCATAGTTTAAATTCAAAGGTGCAAAATTACCCTTTTTAGAAGGAAGGATCAGAAAAGAATTAATTTAAATTCATCCGGTTCTCAAATTTTTATTGCCTCTTCCCCTAAGGCTTATTACTTTTGAATTTAAATTAATGAGTTATGGCAATAATGATTACCGACGAATGCATCAATTGTGGTGCATGCGAACCTGAATGTCCAAACACTGCTATCTATGAAGGTGGAGTAGAATGGACCTGGGGTGGGGGAACCACTTTGAAAGAGGTGACACTTGAAAATGGTACCGTAGTAGATGCAAATGAAATGCAGAAACCTGTTTCTGATGAATTTTATTACATAGTTACTGCTAAATGCACAGAATGTAATGGGTTTCATGAAGAGCCACAATGCGCTGCTGTTTGTCCAGTAGATTGTTGTGTAGATGATCCTGACCATCCAGAGACTGAAGAAGAGTTACTAGCCAAAAAGGCATACATGCACGGAGAATAACAAATTAAAAACACAAGAATTGTTAATTTTAACCCTGATTTTTAATTCATTACACAACTTATTTAGACTTTTTTCCAAAAAAGTGCAAATTTGCTTTGAATTCTAGCATCGAATTACCTTATCTTGGGTTGTATTTTAACTTTATCATTAAATAAATAACTAGAAAACAGTGGAAGATCAAAGAGGTTACGATAGGGAAGAAATCTTTTCGAAAAAAGTGAAGGCTGGAAAGAGAACCTATTTTTTCGATATCAAGTCAACCCGTGCTAACGATTATTACCTAACAATAACTGAAAGTAAAAGAAGAGTCAATGGTGATTCTTTTACTTACGAAAAACATAAGATTTTCCTATACAAGGAAGATTTTTTTAAGTTTGTTGAGGCTTTAAACGAGTCAGTAGATTACGTGAAAAACGAACTACTTCCCGATGTGGATTTTGATCAATATGAGCAAGAAGAAGAAGAATCTTCCAACGAATTAAAATGGGAATAACTTCTGTTTCTAGAATTTTTTTCAAAAACAGAAATAGTATATTAGAGGAGGCAGAAATGCCTCCTTTTATTTTATGAAAATGCAGCGTTTTTTTGTTTATATAATCCTTTTCATTGTATCCTTCCTTTTATTCGGATGGTATTTTTCAAATATTACTGTATACCTAATTATTTCTCTAATAATAGCCGCACTTCTGCGCCCAATGACAAATCATCTTAATGATTTTCATTTGCTTGGACAACATATTCCGCGGTGGCTCGCCATAATTATTTCATACTCTTCTATTGTAATTATTTTAGTTCTATTGAGCCTTTTATTTTTCCCATTGATAAATAACCAAATTATCATTTTGAGTGGATTAGACCTTGATACAATTTATCAAGAAGTAAATGCTCCCATTTCCAAAATAGAAAATTTCCTATTTCGCTATCAATTGCTAGAAAATCAACCTGGATATTTATTTGAGGAATTGAAATCACAATTAATTCAGGCAATAAAAAGTATAGATTTAGGTGCCTTTATTTCAAATGTATTAAATACCACTAGCAGCCTTTTTATAGGTCTCCTAGCTGTATTATTTATTTCCTTTTTTTTATTACTTGAAAATGGGCTTTTGCGAAGAAATCTACTCAATTTGATCCCCAACCCTTATTTTGAATTATCAGTAGCAACTTTTACTAAAGTTGAAAAACTACTATCTAATTATCTATCCGGACTATTACTTCAAATGTTAGCAATTTTTTCCTTAGCTAGTTTTGGGCTTACAATTCTCGGGGTAGACTATGCCTTGACAATAGCCCTTTTCGCAGCAGTTGCCAATCTTATTCCTTATGCTGGCCCAATTTTAGGTGCATCTTTTGGGATAATTGTAGGAATATCGACTGGAAATTTTGATCAAGAACAAGAATTGAACTTTTTTTTAGTGAAAATGCTATCTGTTTTTGGTGCAGTTCAGGTTATTGATAATATTTTCTTACAACCAATGATTTTTTCTAAATCTGTAAAAGCACATCCCCTTGAAATTTTTGTTGTTATCTTTGCCGGGGCAAAAATCGCCGGAGTCTTAGGGATGATTTTTGCAATACCGGTTTATACTATTTTTAGAGTATCCATTATGGAGTTCTACCAAGGGTATAAATCCTATAGAATATTTAAAATAAAATAACAAATTAATGGCCTTACAGTGTGGCATCGTAGGACTTCCAAACGTTGGAAAATCTACTTTATTTAACGCTCTTTCCAGCGCAAAAGCAGAAGCAGCGAATTTTCCTTTCTGTACAATCGAACCAAATGTTGGAGTAGTTACTGTTCCAGATAACAGACTTCAAATTCTCGAAAGGCTGGTAAATCCTCACCGTGTACTTCCGACAGTAATTGAATTTGTTGATATCGCAGGCTTGGTAAAAGGTGCTAGCAAAGGAGAAGGCTTAGGGAATAAATTTCTAGCAAATATTCGAGAAGTTGATGCGATTATTCATGTAATCAGATGCTTTGAAGATGAAAACATTGTCCATGTAGCGGGTAGTGTTGATCCAATTTTTGATAAAGAAGTGATTGATACTGAACTGCAATTAAAGGATTTAGAATCCGTTGAAAAGAAGATACAGAAAACTGAAAAAGTTGCAAAATCAGGAGATGCAAAAGCTAAAAAAGAATTAGAAACTTTAATTCTTTTCAAAAATGCCTTAACCTCCGGCAAAAATGCTCGTTCAGTAGAAGTAGAGAAAGAAGATCTCGAAGCAGTTAAGGATTTGCACTTACTTACAATAAAACCTGTTTTGTATGTAGCAAACGTCGATGAAAGCAGCATTTTAGAAGGAAACAAGTTTGTTGATCAACTAAGAGAGAATGTAAAAGAAGAAAACGCTGAAGTTATTGTTTTATGTGCAGCTATCGAATCTCAAATTGCAGAATTTGAAGATTTAGAGGAAAAAGAACTGTTTTTGGCAGAATACGGTTTAAATGAAAGTGGTTTAAATAGACTAATTAGTGCTGCTTATTCGTTACTAAACCTAATAACATATTTTACCGCTGGTATCCAAGAGGTTAGAGCTTGGACTATCAAAAAAGGTTGGAAAGCACCACAAGCAGCAGGTGTCATTCACACTGATTTTGAAAGAGGTTTTATAAAAGCAGAAGTAATTAAACTAGCAGATTATCAACAATTTAAAACAGAGGCTGGTTGTAGAGAGAATGGAAAAATTTCTATAGAAGGCAAAGAATATGTGGTTAAAGATGGAGATATCATGCATTTTAGATTCAATGTTTAACATTTTCTTGAAAAATATTGTACTTTTGCAACTTAAACACCCTAATAGTAAATATTTTAATTTATCTATTGTCTCAATTTATTTTTAAATCACCGTGAGAGTTAGACTTATATTTTCCCTAAAAAACAAAGGCTCCTATCTGCCTTTCCATCATCAGTACATCCTTGCTCAATTTCTAAAAGGATTAATCGTTAAAGGTGGACGTGAAGAATTTTACAATTACAACTTCTTTAATTTTTCTGGACTAAAAGGCCAGACCAAAGTAAGTAGAAGTGGATTGCATTATTATTCTAGTCTTGTCACCTTAGTCCTATCTTCCCAAAGTGAGGACTTCATGGATTATTTATTAGAGCAAGTTTTCGCCACTCCAAAAGTTGAACTTGGAAACCTCATTTTAGTTCCTGAATATACAGAAATTGAAGTCGAGCCAATATTAGAAACTTCAAACAAGTTTGTTTGTATTTCACCTTTGGTATTGATCATACCAGCTTTCAATGAAGAAGCAGGTAAAAGATTTATCAGCCCGGATAGTGATGAATTTTCTGATCTTCTTTATGAATCTACATTAACCCGTATGGAAAGATCAGGCTGGTATACTCCTGAGCAGATGGAATCTTTCTTCAAATTTCAAGTTGTTCCTGACATGGTTTATGTCAACAAATTGAAAGAACAGCAGAAAAAATTCGCAAGAATTTATGCTGTTTATGATATGGATGTAAAATATGAAGTAAGAGGATATACACTTCCATTCACTTTGTACGCAGCCCCAGAAGTTCAAGATTTCGTTTTCAAATGTGGCCTTGGAGCATTTACTCATAAAGGCTTCGGTATGCTCGACCTTGCAACCCATCCTCCAGGGGCTAGAACAAAAACATATAAATTTAAGAGAGAAGGATTCGTTCCTTACAAGCCAAATGAGCGCGTTAGACAAAACGTCGCACCAGCATCGGAAGAGGATGACAAAAATCCTGAATCTGATTCTGAAAATTAAAATCTACCCCTCTTAATAACATAAGAGGGGTTATTTTTTACAACCGTCTTCGGTTCGGTTGCAATAAAACGTATCCCACAAGTTGGTCATATCGAGAACCCAAAGCCCTGAGATATACGAATACCTCATATACATTTTCTGTTTCAAAGTGTGAACCTTCAAATAAACTTGTTTCGATGGTTCCGTTGTTCATCGTTCCTATTTGGTAATCGTACCAACCTTGTTTTAAAAGCATAGAGGTTCTATAAATTTCATCCTTTTCATCCCAATTCATTCTTGCTTCTGGAGACTTTCCCCAGTTTGTCAATGAACCCAATAAATAAACCGGTTGAGAAGATTGATTTATATCAACATTAAAAGTCATATATACATACTGACTTTCCAGTTCCGGATCTCCTCCTGGCCTATCGTTATTGTCTACTATATATTGACCATTCAAATCCAGATATTGTGAATACACCTCGTTTGATCTAGGTTGATTTATAAGTGATTCACCGAAAACAGCATCTTCCTCTACTCTCATTGAAGCAATGTTTTGACCTCTTGCTCTCATAAACCTTAAATCAACAAATCTAAATTCATTGCTCGCATCAAAACTATTACCTCCATCAAAATCCTCATACCTTAGAATTTTTGAGCTTTGATTTAGAAAGGTGGGCTTTGTTAAATATTTCGCGTTATCCCATCGCTGATTTTGCCTTACAATTACTTTTATTTGAGACTCAGGATTTATCACCTCAACTTTTGAGTAATTAACAACTGTGTTCACTTGCTGCATTCCTTTTCTATTTGCAGTTTGTGTTGGAGGAACAACTGCTGCACCAACAGTCAACAGATCCTCATAAATCATAAATCGTTTTGTCAAAATCACATCACTCGCATCTCTTCTTCTATAAACTTTAACTATATAATTACCAGACTTTGTAACCCGAGGAATTTCAAATCTATAATGTATATAAGGAATCCTGGTATTTATGGAATAATCATAATCTTGGATGTTGAACTCATTAAAAGGAACCAAAAAATCATTATTTTTTAATGCGGATTGTTTCCAGTCCGAATCGCAATGTATTAATGTAGCTGAATACATTTCAGGATCATAAGCCAAATCATCAAAAAGCAAAACCAATTTTTTCCCGTCCAACATTGAGACAACAGGAGCATCCAGTTGACTTCCTGTTAAAGGCCCCATGGGAAATAACCTGACAGACTGAATATGGTCTTTATAAACTTTATCTTCTATCTGGGCAGAAACCTCCAGGCAATAGTAGAAGAGTAAAGAAAAAAGACCTAATGAAATAGATTTCATATTTCCCAAAATAATAATAATGAAGAATATTTTACATTTATTTAGATAATCACATCTTGAATTACAGAGATCTTATCCACTAGATTTTCCCAATTTACATTCAGAGTATCTAGCTTTTTATGTATGGTTTGATGTTTTTCTTGAGTTTTCTTTAATTCCTTTTCATCAGAATAAAGTGAAGGGTTTGCCATTTCAAGTTCGACATCTATTTTAAGCTTCTCCAATTTTTCAATTTCAGATTCAACTTGTTTTAAGTCTTCCTCGAGTTTTCGAAGTTCTTTTTTAGCTTGATTTATTTCGACTTGACTTTTCTGAGGAGTTGGTTTCTCTTTTTTGGCAGATTTAGATGGTTGATCAGCTTTTTCATCAATCTGCTGAGATTTCCAAACT
>NZ_JAHEBC010000201.1 GCF_024642405.1 Algoriphagus sp.
CCTAGATCAGGATTCTACCCAAAGCGCTGCTAGGATAAATGCTAACGCTCAATTTTCACAACAAAACACAAAAATAAATTTTGCTCCTTCCTCTCTTAAAGTATTTGATAAAGAATGGAAGTTTGTGGAGGAAAACCTAATAACGCTTATTCCGGGAGAAATAGATTTTTCCAATGTCAAAATCTATAATGAAAACCAGTTTATCGCTTTGGAAGGAGCAATTTCAGAAGATCCTTTAAGAGAATTAGAACTTTTATTAAATGAAGTAAATGTTAACCTTTTAAATACATTAGTACCCCAGGAATTTGAAGGAACAATCAATGGAAAGTTTACCGTAGAAGATGTTTACGTTCAACCGCTCGTACAAGGAGAAATCAGCATTGACAGTTTGGAGATTAATACTTTTCTTATCGGTAATCTTAAAGGCACAGCTAATCTGGATACCGAGCAATTAGCGATCAACTTGACAAATACTAGAGGAGGGATTAAAACTATTGATGTAGATGGGTCGATTGGCCTTGAAAACCAGGATCTTTCGGTGGATGCCATTCTCAGTGAAACGAACTTAATAATTTTAGAACCTTTCTTGTCCAATTATTTGTCTCAACTGGGAGGTTCCGTTACAGGTAATTTTCAAATAAAAGGGACCACTCGTGAACCTCAAATTCTGGGCACTGGAAATGTGAAAGAAGGAAAACTCCGAATAAACTTCCTCAATACCTCGTATCAATTGGATGGCAAAATTGCCTTTAATCCAAACCTGATTAATTTCAGAGATTTGACGCTTCGGGATGTTAATGGGAATTTAGCAAATCTTACAGGCGGGATAAACCATAAGGGATTTAAAAACTTTTATCTTGATATTAATTCCAGTTTGACAAATTTTCAAGTTTTGAATACGACTGCAAGAGACAATGAAACCTTCTATGGGGATGCTTATGTAACTGGGACAGTGGATTTCTTGGGAAGCACTACCAATCTTGATATCAATGCCAGAGCGACAAGCCAGCCAAATACTCGGATATACATCCCTTTGACAGACGATAGTAGAATTGCACAGGAGGAATTCATTCATATCATCAATATTCAAGATACTGTGAGGATCAGAGAGATAACCGAAGATATCAATAGACTTGATATCGAAAATATTCGAATGAATTTCATCTTGGATATCACGCCAGATGCTCTTGCCGAAATAATAATTGACCCAAGAACAGAAGAGGGGATTTCAGGAAGAGGAAGAGGTGTATTGACTATGAATATAGATACTCAAGGTAATTTCTCACTTACAGGAAACTATGAAATCACAGAAGGAAAGTACAACTTCTCTTTATACAACATTGTCAAAAAACAGTTTAACATCAGGCCGGGTAGTAGAATAACCTGGTATGGAGACCCTTATGAAGGAGTCATGGATTTGACAGCAGAATATGTGGAAAATGTTTCAATCCAACCCTTGATTAATGCAACATCAACAACTGACCCGGACAATTCGCAAACAAGGAGAAGGTATCCTGTAAAAGTAATTATGGATTTAGAAGGAGCTTTACTTTCTCCAGACATCCAGTTTGGTTTTGATTTTAGCCAATTCCCGACAAATGGGGATTTACAAACAACTATTTCTGCTTTCCAAAATAGGATTGCAAATGATGAACAAGAGAAGAACAGGCAGGTTTTTTCGGTAATTATGTCCCGCTCCTTCTCACCTGAAGGTCAGTTTTCCGGCGTTACTAATATTTCATCCAGCTTAGGGCAATTGCTTTCTTCCCAACTCAATGCTTTCCTAGGTCAGGTAGACAAAAACTTGGAAATTGATGTGGATTTAGCATCGCTAGACGCAAATACATTAGAAACTTTTCAGCTTTCAGTTGCCTATACCTTCCTAGATGGTAGATTAAGAGTTTCAAGAGATGGAGGATTCACGAATAACCAAGGAAATGCAAATGCAGCTTCAATAATCGGAGACTGGCAAGCTGAATATTTACTAACAGAAGACGGAGTTTATCGAATTCGTATCTTCAATAGAAATAATTTCAATGTATTTACTTCGCTTTCACTTTCTAAAAATGTAGCTACTTATGGAGTGTCTGTATCTCAGAATGTTTCCTTTAATTCTTTCTCTGAGCTATTCCAAAAGCTCACCAGAAAGAAAGATGAAAAACTCAGAATCAATGACACAGATGATTTCCTGCGCTATAATTATGAAAATGGTGAAAAATGGACCCCTATAAACCTAGAAAATCTTGAAAACAGATTGGACTCTTTGGAACGGATTCGACAGGCCATTCCAGTTCCTGATTCGATTCCTCCAAAGAGAGATTCTTTAAACAATTTCATTCTAAAGGAGCTTTTCTGATAAAGTAAAATCATGGAGAAAATAAGTATTTTTTGGTTCCGAAGGGATCTGAGATTGGAAGACAACACAGGTTTATTTTATGCCCTACAGAATGAAACCAACGTCCTACCCCTCTTTATCTTTGATAGAAATATTTTAGATGATCTGGAAGATAAAACTGATGCCAGAGTTGAATTTATCCACAATCAAATTACCAATATCAAGGAAAATCTCGAAGAAAAAGGAAGTACTCTTTTGGTAAAGTATGGAAAGCCAGAGGAAGTATTTCAGGAGATTTTCAAAGAATATCAGGTTCAGGCAATTTATACCAATCGAGATTATGAACCCTATGCAAAGAAAAGAGACGGTAGCATAGAAGAATTGGCAAAAGAAAATGGAACGATTTTCCTAAGTTTTAAAGATCAAGTTATTTTCGAAGCCGGTGAAATTCTGAATGGGTCAGGAGAATTCTACAAGGTATTTACACCTTTTAGTAAGATTTGGCTGGAAAAATTCAATAGTACGACCATTGAACCTCTATCTTATTTCCATTGGAAAAATCTTTTTCAATGCAAGCCAATGAAATTGATCTCTTTGGAAGAAATGGGCTTTCGAGAGTCCAGCATTAAAATCCCTTCTTCAAATCCAGATGAAGAAATTATCAAGCATTACGATGAAACCAGAAACTTCCCCGCTCAAAATGGAACAAGCAGGTTAGGAATCCATTTACGATTTGGCACTATTTCTATAAGAAAATTAGCCTTGATAGCCAGTGAACTAAATAAGACATATCTCAATGAATTAATCTGGAGAGAGTTTTATATGATGATCTTAGCTTTTAATCCACAAGTTGTAGATAAAGCTTTCAAACCGGCATATGATAACATACCTTGGCGAAATAACGAAGAAGAGTTTGAAGCATGGTGCGCTGGAAAAACAGGATACCCTATTGTAGACGCAGGAATGAGAGAATTGAATGAGTCGGGTTATATGCACAATAGAGTTCGAATGGTTGTCGCTTCGTTTTTGACTAAACACCTGCTGATAGATTGGAGATGGGGAGAGGCATATTTTGCGAAAAAATTGCTTGATTATGACCTCTCCGCAAATAATGGCGGTTGGCAATGGGCAGCAGGAACCGGAACAGATGCTCAGCCTTATTTTAGAGTTTTCAATCCCGAATCTCAGAAAGATAAATTTGATAAGGACCTGAAGTATATTAAAAAATGGATTCCTGAATTTGGAACAAATAAGTACCCGAAACCAATTGTAGACCATAAATTTGCAAGACAAAGAGCACTTGATACCTATAAAAAAGCCTTAGATAAATGAATATTGGAGATAAAGTAAGATTAATACGTGGGACGGAAGAGGGAATTATCCGAAAAATATCTTCAGGAGGAAGAATAGAAATAGAAATTGAAGATGGTTTTATTATACCTGCCATGAAAAATGAGGTGGTTTTAGTTCATGCCACTGAGAAAGCCTATTTCGGAGAACAGGAATCAAAAAATCCAGAACAGGACGTTCCTCAACCAATTTCAGCTCCAAAAGACCAGGGTCTTTATCTTGCCTTTATTCCAATCAATGATCAAAGCCTTAGTCTTTATTTGATCAACGATAGTAAAAAGCCTTACCTAGCTCATGTTTCTGAAGTTTTCGGAGATAATCAAAGAACCTTGATGGCAACAACATTAGGTCCCGGAGAATCCAAAAAATTTGATGATCGATTACTCAAAGAGATGGATGAATGGCCAGCATTTTTACTCCGTTTTATCCCCATTCAAAATAGCCTCGAAAAAGCATTACCTGCTTTTGAACGGCAACTGAAAATGAAACCAACCCAGTTTTTTAAACATTTGAGTAAAGCTCCCTTACTTGGAAAGACTGCCTATCTCTTTTCTTTGGAACAATCCACCAAAGAATTGGATATCAGGGCCTTAAATCAGGAATTGGAAAGTTTACAGCCAAAAGCAGCACCTATTCAAACCAAAAAGCCACCCAGATCAATCGATCTTCACATAGAGGAATTGACCTCAAATCATCAAGGAATGAGCAATTCTGCCATGCTTAAACTTCAAATAGAGGTATTTGAGAAAAATCTAGATCAGGCGATTGCAAGCGGGATGGATGAAATTACATTCATCCATGGAGTAGGAAATGGAGTTTTAAGAAAAGAAATTCATCGTCATTTGAGTCAATTAGGAAATATTAAGTACTTTAAGGACGCGCAGAAAGACCAATGGGGCTATGGGGCAACACTGGTGAAAATTTCCTAAATGATGCAGAGCAAGGTCTCTCCTATTTTTCAGGTTTTTGAAAAACAGCATTCGGATGCTAAAGTAATTTTTTTGGCTTTGGGCAAGCAGATCAAATCCAAAAAAGCAATTGAACTTTTGGGTAAAATGGAGTTTTTGGAACTCTATTGTAACCTATTGGGTAAAATCCATTTTGATAAAGAGGGACTTAACTTTGATATTTTTTCTTCATTTAAAAAACTAGAGAAAAGCCTTAGGAAGGTTCACCATTTTAAATTAGTGGAAAGCAACTTTCAGGTTTATGAAAAGAAAACCAAACTCACCTTCAATAGCTATCATCAGTACATGGATAAGCAAAAGAAGAACTTATATAATGAAACATTCGACTTGGTGGTAGGGAGTACCCTGAAAAGTTGGGACGAGCTTTTTCTTGCTGCACATAAATCAAGTCAAGGTCTGAAACCTCTTGCTATTAGTTCCGCGATTAACCAAATCATCAGCGAGGAATTGGGATTTATTCAGTTAGACTTAAAAGCCAAACTGGACAGCAAAGCTCTAAAAGAGATTTTTGATGCGTTAAGGACTATCATAATGCTTGAAAATCTACTCATTCACTTAGGCTTCAATCCAATATTTGTAAGTAGCATTCATGAGGAAATCAAGCAGTTAAAGGATAATTTAAAACCTTGGTATTCAAACCAGCTTGCATTGCAATCTCTCACACATTTTGTGGCGGAAAAAGAAAATGCTTCAAAGAAATATCTCGACTGGATTAACGAACTCAAAGTGCAAAAAAAAGTACTATCCACTGTTGCCGAAAAACAAGCGCATCAACTTTTTGATAAGATATTAGTATAAAACAGCATTTTTATAAGGCAGAAAGTTTTCTGGCAACCTAAAATTATTTGCGTCTGAATTTGAATTAGAAATCATCAAAGCGGAATCTGTCAATAAAAACTCCAAACAATTTTCAAATCACTATTCAAATAACTTAAATCTACCCAAGGATGAAACTTCTTATGATTAAGAGGTTCTTAGAAAAATAGAAATATCTCTTAGGCAGTTCTTGATCAAGAATTTGAGAAATATGGATCAAAGAAAGAGAATCTCTCGGTAGAAATTATTCATTGACACTCCTTTCAAACTCATTACTTTTATAGTACTTTGTTTTATTATCTACCCATTAATTAGAAAATTACACTTAATAAAAATTAGGAAATCCCCCAATTAAAATACTGATATTCAGTATTTCCAATCGAAAATTTACATTTATGAAAAGGTTTATCTTTGCAGCTCTGCTAATTCTTATTTTTTCAAGTTGTGGCGAAAATGTAGAAAATCAAACAGAGGGAATAAAATTAGATCGCCAATGGTGGAAAGAAGGAACACTATATCAACTGTACCCTCAAAGTTTCAAAGATACTGATGGTGATGGTTTTGGCGATTTTCGAGGAATTATTGAAGAATTGGATTACCTACAAAGTCTAGGAATTACAGCCGTTTGGATGAATCCATTTTTTGAATCTCCGATGGTAGACAACGGCTATGATGTTAGTAATTACAGAGCTATCAATCCCCGGTATGGTACCATGGAAGACTTTGAAGAAATGGTCGATGGAATGAAAGAACGTGGGATTCGTTTTGTTCTGGATGTTGTGGTAAATCATAGCAGCGATCAGCATGAATGGTTCCAATCTGCAAAAAACTCAAGAGATAGCGAATACCGAGACTATTATCATTGGTGGCCGGCAGAAAAAGGGGAACCACCCTATCGATATAGTCTTTTTGATCCTGAAGGTGGATGGGATTATGTCAAAGAAACAGATTCTTATTACCTCCACACCTTTGCTGAGCAGCAGCCAGATCTCAACTGGGAAAATCCAAAACTTCGTCAAGAAGTCTATGATATTATGAAATTCTGGGCAGAAAAAGGCGTAGATGGTTTTAGAATGGATGCCTTTCAATTTGCCAGTAAGGACATTACTTATCCAGAATTCCCTGAAGGATATCAATCAGAATTCATCAAATATCATGGCCTAAGACCAGCTCTTCATGATTATTTAAAGGAGATGTATATAGAAGTGATGGAGCCTTATCATGTGTTTGCAGTCGCAGAAGGAGCTGGCAGCACCTTTGAAGACGCACATGATTTGGTGGATGCTGACCGGAAGGAGCTTCAGGTTGCTTACCATTTTGAATATGTGGACATGTCTAGGACACCGGCTGGGTACAAATTATCAGAATTTAAAGAAGTCTTTAGCAGATGGGATAGTGCATTTGCAGAAAACGGGTGGATAGCAGTTTTTCTTTCAAATCATGATAACGCGCGCCTGGTCGACAGATTTGGAAATCCTAGCCCTGAATATAGAAGAGTTTCTGCTCAGATGTTAAATACCTTTTTG
>NZ_JAHEBC010000202.1 GCF_024642405.1 Algoriphagus sp.
TAAAGCAATGAAACTTGGTGCTTTTGAATACATCACCAAACCGATCAATCCTGACGAATTATTGGCTACAGTAAAAGAATCGCTTTCCACTACCAATCCTGTCGTTCAGAAATTCCCCTCTGCTCCTCAAAAGCCGGCTGTTCCTAAAATAGCCAAAGGAAGCTATGTAATTGGTAGTTCTGCAGAAGCAGAAAAATTGGAGAAACATATTCAATTGGTGGCCCCTACTGATCTGAGCGTTTTGGTATTGGGTGAGACGGGTACAGGAAAGGAATTTGTTTCCAGAAGAATCCACGATTTATCAACACGGAAAAATGGGCCATTTATAGCAATTGATTGTGGCGCATTGCCAAGAGAACTTGCAGGAAGTGAATTATTTGGTCATGTAAAAGGAGCATTTACTGGGGCATTAGATCATAAAACAGGACATTTTGAATCCGCTACAGGCGGGACTATTTTTCTCGATGAAATCGGAAATCTAAGCTATGAAGTTCAAATCCAATTACTTCGTGCAATCCAAGAGAGGACTATCCGGAAAATTGGGGGAAATAAAGAAATTCAAATAGATGTAAGAATCATAGCAGCTACCAATGACAATCTTATTATTCAGTCTGGAGATGGTCATTTTAGGGAAGACTTATATCATCGGTTAAATGAATTCACACTTCATGCTATACCATTAAGAAGAAGAAAAGAAGATCTTGAAGATTTCTCTCAGCAGTTTTTAGAGGAAAGTAATCAACGACTTAACAAATCGGTAAGAGGCTTTACTCCGGAGGTATGGGAAATATTCCTGGCCTATGACTGGCCTGGAAATCTAAGGGAGCTTAGAAATATTATTAAAAGAGCTGTTTTATTAACCTCAGGAGAATTGGTGGAAAAGGATGCACTTCCTTCTGATTTATATGAGCCTTCCTCTCAGGTTTCAGGTTTCAATTCCGGGAATTCTCCATTCTCTATGAATGAAGAACTTCCTTCACCAAAAGATTATAAGTCAAAGTGGGTTGAACAAGAAAAGGAATTGATTCAAAAGGTATTAAATGACACAAAATTCAATAAATCTAAAACTGCCAGAATTCTTAACATGGATCGAAAAACCTTGTATAGTAAAATGGAAAAATACGGGTTGGACTAAAAAAAATATTTAGCGGCTCTCTGGTGCAAAAACTAATTCTGAGAGAGCCGACAATAAATTTTTAACTTCTACATCCAATAGATTCAATACATCATCCAACCCATTCTGGGTTCCTAATTTTAGACTGTTTTCAACTTTTCTGGCGAGTTCTCCACTCGGGCTCTTAATCTGCCCAAGCCTACTTCCCAACTGATGGCAAATCTCCAACACCTCATTCCAACGATTATTTAATCTTGCCCTCTTCAGTTTAGCTATGTCTCTTTGGGTATCACGGATCAAATCCTTTAGAATATCCATCAATAAGTCTTCATCTCCCATGCAAAATCTTCTCATGTCTTTCAAGTCGAATTGATCATGGTTTTCTGATTGGATTGAGGAAGCCAAAGGTTGTCCTTTTGTGGCTCTGTCTGGAAAAACCCGGCTTAGGCAAGCTACAAGGGCCTTTTCCTGAAAAGGTTTAAATAGTAATTCATTAAAACCTTCCTTCATCATTTTTTCCTTTTCCTCCACAAATACGTTTGCGGTCATGGCTAGGATAGGCAAGGTTTGGTAGGAAGGAAAAGATCGTAAGGATTTAACCACATCAAATCCCGAAAACTCTGGCATTTGAATATCAATTATGGCAAGGTCTATCTTGATTTCTTCAAACTCGTCACGAAAGCTGGCTCCACCAGGGAATGCAATCACATTTGCGCCGAAATAAGAAAAGATTGTTTCCAGATATCGTAAACCCACTTTATCATCATCAACCAAAAGCACATTCTTACCACTCAAATCGATAAAATTGAATTCTTCTGAATTTACCTCAGAGGCTTTTGATGGAACAGTTTCAAGTGGTAAAGTAATTGTAATTTCAGTCCCTACTCCTACTTCACTTTTAGTATCTATTTCCCCATTCATCAACATCACAAGTCGATGGACAATGGCCAGCCCAAGTCCTGTTCCACCAAATTTTCTTGAAATAGAATTATCAGCTTGATCAAATTCCAGAAAAACCTTTTCCAATACTTCATCACTCATCCCGATTCCGGTATCACTAATCTCCACAATGAGTTGATTATTTGCCCATTCTATGACTACCTGGATAGAGCCTTCCTGTGTGAATTTAAAAGCATTGGAAAGTAAATTATTCAAGATCTGTTTCAGCCGAAGTTGGTCCCCTTCCAGCCATTTATCTTCTGGCAGATCCAAGTCCCAATGGAAAGCAAGTTTCTTCTCATCTGCTTGTAATTCGTAAAAATTTTGAAGCGAACTAAATAGTGCTACCGGGTCAAATGCCGTATACTCCAATTTAAGTTTCCCTGCTTCAAGTTTTGAAAAATCGAGAACATCATCTACAATTTCCATTAAAGTCTGCGATGCGAAACCTATCATTCGCAAATAAGATTGCTGAGTCGTATTCATTTCGGATTTTTCCAGCACGGATTGGTAGCCTTGAATGACGTGAAGTGGATTCCTAATCTCATGACTCATGTTGGCCAAAAATTCCTGCTTCGATCTAGCCAACTGTTCAGATTTTTGTTGAGAACTCAAAAGGTTTTCCTGATAGGTTTTATTCAACTTAATCTCCTTTAAAATTGAGAATACCATGAGTGCTGAGCCTAGAACAGCTAGCCCCACGATCAGGAGGAGAAAGAAGGTGACATCATTTGCCAGTCCAAATGCAGCACTATTTTGAGAATTTGAGTCATTCAAAACTGTATTTTCCAAAACTCTCAACAACTGTTGGATAGTGCCAATAATTTCGCTTTGTTTTTTGGAAAGCTCAGTTTCCAGAGAGGCAAGTTTTTGCCGCTGATAAGATTCTTCTCTATAAATCCTGCTGATTACCCCCCGGATATTATAAAGGATGCTATCAATAGTAACAGGTTGAACAGAATTAGGTCTTGAATTTTGCCTTTGAAGATTCCGAAGGTAATTCACTAATTTATCTTCCTCTTTGGCTAATTCATTTGATAAAATTCTACCCCTTTGCAAGTCTTGGTTTGGCGGAAGTTCCTGAAGGTTTGCGTTTTGTTCCTCCAGTTCATCCAAGATGATACTCCTTGGTTCTAATGTTCGCAAAGGTTGCGTTTCCACATCAACCGCTCTTCTTCGGATTCCCAACTCAACTTTTCTCAAAGCTTCTTGGGTAAAATTACGGTTGGCTAGGTTCCTTTTCACCTCAAAGAGATCCATATAACCTGTGACAAGAGTTGCCAGGTTATCACGAATACTTTGAATGTTGGCTTGCTCTACGGTATCAGAGGCCAATTCTTCCAGTTGAGAAAGCTTCTGGTTTAAAGAATTTAAGGTGGAATCTTTTACCCGGAAATCTCCCTCTGCCCCAACTTGATCTATTTGGGAAACCTGAAAAATCTGAGCTTGTAATTCATTGAGAAGATTTAGCTTTTTATTTGGCTGGGCCAATTCAGCTACAGTATCTACCAATCGATTTAGTGTATAATAAGTCAAACCCGCTACACCGATCAAGAAGATAGCTGCAAAGAAAAAGCCGATTACGACCTTACTGGCTGTTTTGGATGGGGGATTGACTTTTTTCATAAATCTATCCCCCAAAAATACCAATAATTATTCCAAGTATTAGAATTTCAGAAGGGTATATCCCTGCGGCACATAAGTAGTGATGGTCGTGAGTGCGGAATGGGCGATTTCTATTCCTGACCAAATATCTTCCCTTTTAAACCCTCGGGCTCTCATGGATTGACCACAAACATACATTTCTACGCCTGCATCTTTAAGAGCTTGGTAAACGGCAATATTTGGATTATCCACCTGATTTCGGCCTTGATAAGCTTCATTTGTCAATGCGGTGAAAATCGCTCCTCCGTGGATCACCACTTTCACATGCATTTGATCTTGCTTCACTCCGGCAAGACCATGAAGATTCATCAATCTGGCGATGTTATCCACCCAACGGCTGATCTGTTTCGGGTCATCCGCTCCGGTGGACATATCCACAATGATTTTATAATCCAAGCTAGGATCAGGGCGCTCTGTCGCATCTGGAACTTCGTAAATCCCTCCGAAACCTTTTACTAATGGAAACTGAGCCTCAGATTGAGCAAATGTAATTTGGGTAAGAAGCAATAGTGCAGCCGAGAAAAGAGCTGATTTGAATAGTCGGTTCATAGAGAATTTTATTAGCATGAAAAAGTAGGAAAAATATTGGGGAGATAGGAGGCCATTGGTGGAAATTTATCAAGTGAAAAAGTTTTTCTTCGTGAATCCTATTTTCGATATCTCATTAAAAGATTATTAAAAATAGCCTATCGCAAATGCGCAGCGGCGCGGAGAATGACATTTTCTTTAATTATAGCCCGCGAATATTGCGCTTTAAGTTTCCATTCAATGATAGATTTCATCGCGAGAACATAAAACTATTTCACTCACTGTATTTTTGAAAGAAGTCCATTAAATTATTATTTACCAAAATACCTAGTCTATCCGCTCCAAGACGAAAAAGACAGTCCATTTATAAACCTCAAACTCATAAAGTCCGAGTCTTTGAAAAAAAATTATAAAACCAAAGTAGTCTATGTTTATTTAAATAATGAGATTTCCTACCTATCGGTAGGCAAGATCCCTATGGTCGAAATGACTAGATTATTGCTTTGCGCCTTCTCTCCTTTGCGGGAGATTTTCCTTAATAAATCGAAACTACTTCGGCCTCTGGTATTCGAGGCGGCGACATAAAAGCAACTTTAAGGAGATTTCTCCTTTCAGTCGAAATGACCAATTTGAGCTCTTTTCTGTAAAAAACTAAAAAAGCCCTGAATTTCTTCAGAGCTCTTGGTGCGCACGAGAGGATTCGAACCTCCACACTACTTAAAGCACCAGCCCCTCAAGCTGGCGTGTCTACCAGTTTCACCACGTGCGCTTACTGGGACTGCAAAAGTATCAGACTTGCCTATTCGAAGCAACCCCTTCCCTAAAGCTTTTCAAATTATTTTCTTCTTTAGGAGTAAACTTTCTTCTCCGCTGCAAGCAGGGTATTGTAAAGTAAAGAAGCAATGGTCATCGGACCCACTCCTCCTGGAACAGGCGTGATTGCGGAAGCGATTTCTGACACTTCATCAAACTTCACATCTCCAACCAAACGGAAACCGGATTTCTTGGTCGCATCTTCGATTCTGTGAATTCCAACATCAATCACCACCGCGCCTGGCTTCACCATGTCTTTCGTTACAAAATGAGGTTTACCCAAAGCTACGATCAGGATATCTGCAGATCTTGCAATTTCTTCTAGATTCTTAGTACGGCTATGCGTCAAGGTCACGGTAGCATTTCCTGGATATCCGTTTCTTGCCATCAAAATACTCATAGGACTTCCTACAATATGGCTTCTTCCAATTACTACGCAATTCTTTCCTGAGGTCTCGATCTCGTATCTTTTTAGCAATTCTACGATCCCATAAGGAGTAGCTGCCACATAAGCAGGCCAGTTAAGAGCCATTCGTCCTACGTTTGCAGGAGTAAAGCCATCCACATCCTTTTCCGGTTTGATCTTATCCGTTACCTTTTCTACAGAAATATGCTTTGGCAAGGGTAATTGCACGATCAATCCATCTATCGAAGGGTTTTCATTGATATCTTGTACTACTTTTAGAAGTTCGGCCTCAGAAACAGTTTCTTCCAATCGAACCAAAGTAGACTCAAAACCACAAAGTTCACAAGCTTTTACTTTTGCATTTACATAGGTATGACTAGCTCCATCATTCCCTACAAGAACTGCTGCCAAATGAGGTGTTTTTCCTCCTTCCGCTTTGATTTCAGCTACTCGTGTAGCGATTTCGTCTTTGATTTCAGAGGATGTTTTTTTTCCGTCTATTAAGATCATATAAATTACGATTTTCGATTTGGGATTTACGAGATCTAAAGGAACTCCAATCTTTTAATTTTTTAAAGAACCATCAATTTATTTAACTATTAGAGGTCCTTACTGTTTTAATACTAGCAACTACGATAGCGACCAGTTCATCTGATTCTTTAATCAGTCTTTTTATTTCTGATGATAATTCCAAATTGTCATTTATTTCGTCAATCACTTCAAGGAAAAACTGACTTTCATCGCCTTCTTCCTCTACAATTTTCAATTTGTTAATAAAATCAGCCTTAGACTTAGCCCTAGTTACTGCTCTATAATTTGCGGCAACAGAGCTAGAACTTCTGATTACCTGATTTACATAACTATTATATTCTCTGGAATGCGGCAACTTAGAACACAATCTCCAAACATCAATTGCAAATTGCTTTGTTCTTCTGATCATTTCATGTTTCATATGACATTCAGTTAGAACTAAATCTAAAAAGTTGCCTATGAAAAAAGAAGATTGAGGTACAATTAAATCTCGTAAATCGTACCTCGTAATTCAAAAATCGAATTAATCCAGCTTCAGCACCGCCATAAACGCCTCCTGAGGCACTTCGACGTTTCCGACTTGTCTCATGCGTTTCTTTCCTTTTTTCTGTTTTTCCAGCAACTTACGCTTTCGGGAAATATCACCGCCATAACATTTTGCCAATACGTTTTTACGAAGGGCTTTTACAGTTTCTCGGGCAATAATCTTTGTTCCAATAGCTGCCTGAATTGCAATCTCAAACATTTGCCTTGGAACCAGTTCTTTCAACTTTTCACAAAGTCTTTTCCCCCATTCGTATGCCTTATCTCTATGAACAACCGCTGACAAAGCATCTACTGGTTCTCCATTCAACATCACATCCAATCTTACCATATGGGAAACCTGATATCCGATCAGTTCATAATCCAAAGAAGCATATCCTCTGGAAATG